>CASFSG010000018.1 GCA_949297305.1 uncultured bacterium | reverse complement strand
AAAAGATTTTTATGAAAGTTTAGCGCTTTATGTTGAGCTTGACAGACTCAATTCAGCAAATGATAATGCATCAAAAGATAGAAAAACTGTTTTCGGTCGTTATTTAGACATCAACTTGAGACAATACAATAAAAAGACACTCGAGAACATTGAAAAACATTTTCCTTATGTTTATGAAGCAATAAGAAAGGGCATCGTTTTAGACGAAGCAACTTTTGATGAATTAGCACACAAAACCGTTGACAAACCTTATGTGGAATTAACTCAAGAGCATGCAAAAATCGCTAGAACCATAAAAAACCATTATATGCGCTTTTTAAATGAAACAGATATAAATAATCGGCTCGGACAAATAGATAGTGAACACCCCTATTTCAAAAACGCACGCGAGGAAATATGGAAGATTACAAGGGAATTATTAGATAGGCAATATGAAGCTGGTTTCATCGACGATAACGCCTATAACTTTATGAAAGATTATTACACTCACTATGTTCCAACATATCGTGAAATGATTATTCATAAAAACGCAGATATTCCTGCCTCGCCAAACGCGCAAACAATGCGAACAGCAAAAGGAAGCGATTTAGTAATTAAAGATATTTTCGAAAGCTTACAATATCAGGTTAAACGAATTACACAAAGAATTGCAATGAACAATTTAATCAAAGAATTGGCAATACAAAGTGATCGTTATAACCAAGAAAACAATGTTAATGCGAATGAATTTATTGTTAGGCAAGAAGCTATAGAAGAAAAGCCTAGACCTCGCTCTACTAATGCCGAAAATATCTATTTCGTCAATCAACCTTTTATTGATGGTTCTACCATTAAATATTATGACAACGGCGTAGCTTATAATTTGACAACCACTAACAATATTTTGGAGGGTTTAAATGCCCTAGCTGGCGTTAATCGAACAAGGCTACTTGAAATTGCGCCAATTAGGTGGGTAGCAAAATTTCAAAGCGTTTTGAAAAATTTACTCACAACATATAATCCGTTTTTTGCAGTTAGAAATGCAATCAGAGACTTTTTCGATGCTTCATTTTATTCGCCAACAGGATTAAGCAGCATTGCTAGAAATCTTCCAAAAGCATATACAGATATTATTTCTAACAATGAAAATTATCAAAATTTCGTTGCGTTAGGCGGAATGGGTGCATCGATTTTTGATACAAGCAGTTCAACAGATTTTTCATTGAGGTCTCGCGTAGGTCAATTGGCAAAAAAACCGCTCAAAGGCATTAGAAAAATGAATGAAATTGTTGAAGTATCAACTAGATATGCCCAATATTTAGCCACCACTCAGAAATTATTCAACGATAGAGCAAATAACAAGAACAACCTGTCTGATGCCCAAATATATACTCAAGGTGTTTATGACGCTCACGAGATTACTTTAAACTTCCAACGCGGAGGAACTATAGCAAAAGAAGTAAATAACATATTTGGTATGTTTTTAAACGCACAAATTCAAGGGTTCAGCAAAATGGTTAATGTTTTTGTGAGTAAAAAAACAAGAAAAGAGTGGATTGCATTATTACTCAAAATATTGATTTTAGGCATTGCAACACAGTTATTTAATGAAATAATTTATCACGATGACGAGGATTATCAACAACTTCATACTTCTATTAAAAACAATTACTATCTTATTAAGGTAGGCGAGCATAATTTTTTACGAATTCCAAAAGGGCGAGTTGTCTCAGTCTTCAATGCACTTGTGACTGCCGGTTTTAATATAGCTAAAAATCCTATCGCAACAAAAGAAGAAATTAAAAATGCTTTATCTTTTGCACTCGAAGCTAATAGCCCAATCCAAAATATTGGTTCTATGGGAGTATTCCAGGCAATATATGATGCCAGTCAAAATAGAACCTGGTATGGCGGAGAAATTGTTGGACAAGAATACCGTAATGTTAGACCAAGCGAACAATATGACGAAGATACTTCTTGGTTCGCTAAACAACTTGGCAAATTATTAAATATTTCACCACTTCAAATTGATTATGTTTTAGACCAATATAGCGGAATTATTGGCGATATTGTATTGCCATTAACTGCGGAAAGCGCTGGAGATAATCCTTCGCAACATTTGTTGACGCTTGTAAAAGACCAATATATAACTAATTCAATTGAAAATTCTAAATACGGAACTGACTTTTATAATTACCAGCAGAATATCTTATACGATGAAACAAGCGGCGATGCTATTGCTTCTATACAAGCGTCTTATTTAAGAAAGGCAGATAGTGAAATAGACGAATTATATGACCAAATAGAAGCAATTAGGAACGATGAAACGCTATCAAGACAGGAAATAAACGAACGAACACTCGCAATTAAAACTCTGATTAACATCGCTTATAAGCAGGCAGTTATAAACTCGAAAAATATAGGAGAACAATTGTCTAACTACATTATTACCGAAGATAATATCGAAGAAATTACTCGCGAAACTTATCGACAAGTGTTGGGCGCAGAAAGTGCTTTAAAATATTACAATAAAAAAGTATATGAAAAAGCCCAAATATATTCTAAATACTTGGGCTTAAATTATGATGATTTTTATGTTTATTATTTCAACACAAGAGAATTTGACACCAAAGAAGAAGTGGAAAATTATATTGTCGCTCTGCCTATCTCTCCACAATTAAAGAACTTAATTTATATTCTTGCTGGTTATCGTTTAGATAATGAGCGATTAACATATCTGAAAAGTTATTTAATGAGAATGGGGTTGAGCGATGATGAAATAGACTTAATAATTTAGTCTTGCTCATAAGTTTCTTTAATAAATTCTCCGACATTATTGCTTGTTTTTTCTTGCTCTTGAATTATCTCGGTTGAGCGTTGTTGTCTAGGTATCAAATATAAATTGTCAACGCATACATAGGTATCTAAATATTCTTTGTTTGTTGCGTTGCTTTTATATTTATGGTTCAACAATTTTCCCTCTACACATACCAAATCTCCTTTAGAAGTGTATTTAGAAAATGTTTGAGCGATATTGCCGTATGCGATAATTTTTATATATGTTTTATCGCCTTGCCCGCCATTGTTTTCTATCAAAATGGTGTTAATATACATTTCAGTAGAACCACGAGCTATTGTTGCTATGTCTTTAGTAGCAACTAATTTTCCAAGCAAAATAACACGATTTAATGACCTTCCTGCCATAACTATTTTCCTCCTATTAACTTATATTTGCTGTTGGTTTTCTTGAAATAATAATTGATGTTGTTTTAGTGCCATCAAAATTTTGCACCGACAACACTTGATGCTCACCATATTTCTTTACACATTCATCAAACCCGATAAGTTCTTTTGAAAACCACATTTTTGTTGTTTGTTCATCGGATAATATAAGTTCGATTTTTCTATATGTGGGTTGATATTCTTCAACATTTAAGACATCCCATTCATAGATTAATTGACCATTGCAATCTTTAAAACGAGTGCATCTTCTATTCTTCTTTATCGTTTTCATCTTTCTTATTACCTTCAAACCATCGAATTATATTTTCTAATTCTTTTAAATGCCTTTCTTCACCTAAAATAAGTCCGTTATAATACCAAGCCATAAAATTATTTTCTTCTATAAGTTCTTTCATTTTTTTATTATCTTCTTCGATATTTTTTATGAGTTGTGGAATTATTACAACTTTTAGAATTCCTATAAGTTCTTTTTCTTTCTTATTCATTTTGTTCATTTTCAAATCCTAAAATTTCTAAATAATCTTGCTGAACTCTTTTTAAGGCTGTTTGAAGAACTTTAATATCTCTAGTTGAACGAACTTCAATATCAGATAAATATATGTAGCATCTATGCATTGCTAAATCGATATATTGAATAAAACAATTATCTCCACCGATATCTTTACGCCATTCATAGTAAGAATTCCCCATTTCATAGCCTTTTGATTTCAGGAGTTTCACTTGTTTATAAAGGATTTTATTTCTTTCTTTGATAAATTCACTATCTACAATAATTTCTCGCTCTTTAAATTCCATTTTTATTTTCCTCTAAAAATTGTCGCACTAATTCAGCATAATCGCTAGAAACGCGATTAAATAGAATTTGTAAATCTTTAATTTCTTGTTTCTCTTTGATAAATTTAAAAACATTTATACAAAAATCTTGAACAATATGATTTTTAAAAACAATAATCCCTTCGTATCCGTATTTTTGTAAAATGAATAGTTCGGAGTTTTCAAAATTGTTTTTTTCAGGAATGTAAATCGAATAACCTTTTTCTTTTAAAATTTCTTTATAATTCATTTTTCAACCTCCTTTAAACCTAACAAAATAAGTCTTTCTTTCAATTCATTTTTTAAAATTTCAAGACTAATAAATCGATTAGCTATCAAATCCTTAAACTCGTGAGTGTCTCGTTTAAACATCTCGATAGCATATCTTAAACCCTCATCAAGCGTGAATTTTTCCCCTCTGATATGAGATTTCAACATACCCGAGATAATGTTCAATTATTCTTTCTTTTTTCATTTTTATTCCTCCCTTAAATATTTAATTCCTAAAATGCAGTAATCTTTATCAAGACCATATTCAGGAACATTTTTTAATACATAAGTGATTTGAAAAACGATTTTTTCTGCATATTCATCATCGCTAGAAAAGAAACAATAATTAAATTCTTCGCCTTCAACATCTTTAAAATGTATTAAATCGCCGACTTGATAATTTCTATCATTTTTTCTTAATTCAAAAGTTTTAACACCATCTAAAATAGCGTGGAAATATTCTTCTTTAATCTTTAAAATATGTAATTTCATAAGTCATACTCCTTTTCGTTAACTATTGCAATTAGTCCTGCTATCTGGTCTTCTTCGTTTTCAAACATTGAGCATAGCAGCCCTTCTATAAAATTGAATTCGTCATATCTCCGTGTCCATTTTTTGATGGCGTCTATTATATCTTCGTCGTCTTCTACTAAATGCAATAGCCTTTTAGCAATATATTCTTTATTCGCCAAATAGATAAACTGATTATCCCATAGTAGCGTGCACAGATAGCCGTCGTTGATTTGAAAAGATACATAAGAAGTTATCGTAGCACCACAACACGGACACCTTGCCATTTGTGCGCTTTCAAAGCGTTTTTCAAGTTCGCTTTCACTAAAAAATATCTTGCATCTATTACAGAAAAATATTGGTTCATCAAAAGGGTAATTTTCTTTATAATAATCAAGTATTTCTTTATTTGGTTTTTTCATATCATCTAATCTCCAATTTCATCGTTTCTTCTTAAACTCGTTAGAACGATGCTTACGAAGGGGTTTCTTGAGTATGTTTTATTTACTACTAACTCTACAACTTGACTGTCGTCAAAATAAGCAATCCCGTTTAAAGCATCTAAACATATTTTGGCAATGTTATCACAATCCGGTTTTTTTGTTGGCCTTATCAAACCATTTATCATACTCTGCCCTTTCCTAGTTAAATCTACACTATTAGTTTTCTTATGAAACACATAGTTAGAACAAGGAACGATAAAACACGCTTGAATTACTGCCTTAATTGGCTCATTTGCCTCAAACACCATACCGCTATAATTACGCTTATATTCTGTTATAATTCTACTTTCATAATTAACGGTTTTAGTAGGCGAATATAATCTAGCAAAGTTCTTAGTTTTAGTTATTTTAGGGCGCCCTTTGCCAATTGGCTCACCGAGTATTTTTAACGAAATATTCTTTGACATAATTCCTCCTTTCTAGTCGTTTAATAGACTTAAATTTGTTTTTTCTACAAAAGCGTCCTCAATTGCCTTTCTTGATTGTTTGCCGATGCCATTTAAGCGAAAACACACTTTTGGGTATGACATATATAAATTCAATAAATCGGCTTTCTTGTTTGCACTTTTAAAATAAGCTTGAAGAATGTTTTTTGTTTTTTCGCCAATGTTTAAATCGGAAATCGAAGTATTCGTCAAACAATTTAATTCTTCAATTTTAAGACAGAGAGTGCCTGCGGTATGATAAAGTAGATTTTCTAAACCTTGAGCATCGTATCTTGTTTTAGCAATTGCATCAATTAACTTTTCAGCATCTCGAAATACTGATATAGAAATAGACGAATTTCTACTATCTAAAAGAAATAATAATATCCTCAAAAATTTTTCCGTTAATGTTTTTGAACTATTTTGGGTTTTTGGCCTTCTCATATTTTAATCCTTTCTTTTGCTATCTTCTTATAATCGGCGTATTTACCTGATAACAGACATTTAGCAATAAATAAATTTTCCTTATCTAATTTTTTAATAATCTTGTTATTATCTATTGGATTTACATAGAGATTTAGATAAAGTCTGTATTCGCTAGGTGTTAATGTTTGCACAATGGCGTTATCTATGCTTTCCCAATCTTTAAGACATTGCTCTAAACGCTCAATATAGACTTTTTCAGCATTCATCATTATTTCCAATTCAACTAATTTGGCGTTTGTTGAACCAACCATTGAGCGTTTGCTTTCTGCTTCATATAGCGCTAATCTTTTTTTAGCATTAGCAAGCAACAATTTACTACCAACAATAGTTTTCTTGATTTCATCTAATATGAATTTAAATACTGGCTTACTTTTCTTGCGGCTGCGTTTTGCTGCCATTATTTAATAACCTCATAATCAGTGTTTTTTCCTATTGATGACTGTTCTCTTCTTAAATGCTGTAAAGACCATACATCGAATTCATCAGCCCAAACGATAAATGGTATCTTCTCTTCTTCAAAAGGTGATAAATCATCAGCATAGCGAATGTTTTTTGAAGGCACAATTTGGCCTACCGTATAAACAATTTCTCCTAATAGATCTCCGTCTTTGAGCGTAATTATTTGATTTAATTCACGGTTTTCATTCTTTGTTGATACTGCCACATAAAAGTTAGCTGTTAGATTTTCTCCTGAAACATTTTGTAGCACTCGAATATTAAAAAGAAAACAAGGTGTATAGCCTCTTATAATAGGCCTTTTTTGTTCGTGAATTTTACCGACTAAAACAATTTTCTGCATATCATTTCTTCCTTTCGTGTCGCTTTAATATTTTCTTTATAATATTTTCAGGACGATAAATACTTAATAATTCGTCTAATTTAATTGTTGGCTCAGCGATGTTATATAGCATCTCTCCTTCAAACACTTCGATATTTCTCGAATAAGCTGTTCCGATGAGTTCCCCGCAAAAACACCATAAAGTTCCTCTTTTCCCATAAATTGATAATTTGTCAATCAACGCTCGGCTTTTGGTCGAACAATTAATTTTTTTTACTTCGTTATGGCTTACTAAAACTAGCGTAAAATTCATTTTTCTACCCTGAATGAACGGAGAACTTTGAAGAAACCCAATACAAACTATAGTATTCTCTTTCATTTATGATTTCCTTGATTTAATGAACCAGCAATTCTTTTAAGCGCAATTTCAAAATTTGAATTTTCTAACTCGACACCAATAAATTTATAATTTGCAGCGTTAGTATCGTTTTCTTGAATAACAGCAACGCCAGTTGATCCGCTTCCCATAAAAGGGTCTAAAATAACAGCATTTTTAACCCCTAGTAATTTCACTAGATATCGCATCAGCTCTAATGGCTTAACCGTATTATGAGTATTTTCAACATATAAGTTTTTTTCCTCTTTAGTTGCCTTACAAACCATAAAATATCTTGATAAATAAATATCACTATCATCAACAATTATATTAGATGGGTATCTCCCTACCGCGCCTTCTTTAGCATGAACCATTCTTTTTCCAAATACTGAGCTTTCCGAGTAATTGGCTTTAACATCTTTATATTTTGCTTTACCGATACGAGTATCTTCGACATTCAGCAAGCCGGTTCCATTCTTTTTTACATTTTCACTAAGCGAGCCTTTAAATGGTTTTCTTGCCAAAATAATCGCTTCGTATGCCGGCCTTAATAATGAGGCATATTTTTCAAAACCTTCCACTTTGCTATGAGCGCTTTTAGGCATACCATTTTTATAAACCCATAATATAGTGTCACGGATTTCAAACCCCGCATTATCTAATGCATTAGCAACTTTATAAAAATTTTTAGCGGCACCAAACGATAGTAATAAACCACCATCTTTTAAAACTTTGAGCATTTTTTGCCAAGTTTCTGGTTTAAAAGCAATTTCACTTTCCCAATTGTCTTTTGTGAATACACGTTTAGAAAAATAAGGAGGGTCGGTGATGATGCAATCAACGCTGTTTTCCTTAATTAAACCATCGTCAATTATTTTGAGACAATCTCCCTGATATAATGTGTGGAGGTTAATTTGTTCTACTCTAACATTACTCATAATAGTTGATACCTTTTTTTAAACCTTTCTTGCTCTTTTTCTTTGTTATGTGCCTTTAAAAATGCGTGATAAACTTTGCAATATTCATGACAACCAACATATCTGTTAGTGCAATTTTTACATGGAACTTTTGCCATTATTAAATTCTTCCTCTTCTTTTCTTGTGTTAATACCTAATTTTTGCGCTTGCCTCAACAATGTTCTAACATCGGTTTTAATTCGCCTAAACTTACGCATTTGAGAACGAATGTGTTGGTTAAGATATTCAGTAATTAACTTGCTATTTTCATCGCTAATTCGAATTATTTCCCTTAAAAGAACATCATCTGGATTTGAGCCAAACAATTCCGTTAATCTTTTATAGTTTGCTTCAAGCGCATAAAGGTCTTTTTTTTCAAAATTAATTTTTGCTTTTTTTCGTGCTTTTTTTATTTCGTCTAAAGCGATTTTGTTAAGCAAATAACCTTCTAAATTCATCTCCTTTTCAACTGTGTCTATTAAGACGAGACCATCGATGTAAAACATTTTATTTGTAAAAGCAGCTAGAAATATTAAGAGTTCTTTTTTTTGCTGAAGCGTTAAGCATTCATTAAGTTTTTCAAACAACCTAGTGTTTCTTAAGCTCATAAGACACCATCATTTTTAATGAAACTTTCTATAAAAGAATTCTCTGAGTCATTGAAATCTTTAATGTCAAGCTTCCCTTGGCCGTCACTTCTTATCTTGTTGTTAACAATATAATATTTTTTAAAAAACTTAAGTGCCCGCATAGATAATCTGTCAGCATACTCAACCGCTTCTTTTCTTGTCGCTAATTTAAAATTATTGTTGTCTTTAATAATAATTTTTTCTACATAGGGGCAAGAGTTAATTTTATCTATGTCTTTATAGAGGGTCGGACAATTGCTATAATTGCTTTTTAACAATTTGACCGAATAATATTCTGGCAACGCATTAGCAATATCTATTACTTCCGTTCTTAAATTTTTTTCTGTCCGTTCTTCGATTAGACGATAAAGTTCATTTAATTTAGGTGTTAATTTAATTTCCTTATAATCTTTGCACATTGTTTCTATTCTCCTTTGAAGTATGGTTCAAAAAACGACACTTCGCTTGCACTCCATTTTGTGAGAGTTTCTTCGAATTCCTTTCTTGCTTGTTCTAGCTTGTCTTGGCCAAAACCAATATCTTTTAAGAAATTGCTTCCTTGAATGTATTTTATAAAAATTGCAAGATTTAAAAGTTTTTTATTATGAGGAGGTATGTATGAGATAACTTTATCAAGAAAATCTTTCAATTTACTTTGAGGTTCATAAGAATGTTTTTCTTTAAGAAAACAATCGATATTATCCAGCAAGATATATAGTTCGGTATAATTTTCCAAATTCCAACGATAAGTTTTTTCTTCGATAAGATATTTAATAAAATCGTGAATAGGGAAATCATCAATATATGTCTTATCAAATTGTCCTTTTTTCAAATTATACTTAAAACTATTCATAAAATACTTAATGGGCTCCGCGTTTTCTTGAAATGCAAGCGAGCGATCGTCCACCCAATCAATAACAAGCCTTAAATCGATAATTCCGTCATAATTGTTAATTTGATTTGTCATAAATCTATAAATTGATTTAGATAAATCGGGTCGTTCTAATATATAACTAATGCAATTAGACACATATTTACAATCAGGCTTTCCATATTGAATTGGGTATTGCATATTTGATTTCTTCCCTATTTCCCTTCCGTTAAGTCAGTATCAATCTTGTTATTAACTGTAGTTTCTTTTCTATCGTTATCGTTTTCATCACAAGGTTCTTCATAATAACCAGGATTATCGACATACATAACTTTGTCGTTATCAATGACCGCTTGGTCGACAGTTATAGCTTTTTCTAACTCAAGGCTCATCGGACCCCATTGATTGAGTAGCAATTTAATCACTGTCTTTTTTGCCATTGCATCAAAATCAGTTGTCCACAACGATTTAATTTTCGTTTTTGGATTAGCAAAAGACGCCGAGTATCTTTGTGCGTGTTGCTTAATCTTGTCGATAGTCCAGTATTGTGTTTTCTTAAAACCGTTAATAAGTTCAAAATAAGCGTAATAACCAATAATTTCTTCGTTGTCAAAATCGTGAGAAAATTTAATAATTTCTTCGCCGGTATCATCAAGTCCTTGTAATTCTCCTTTGTGGACTTCTTTAACGCCTATACGCTTATATAGACCCGTGCGTTGAGCCAATTGAACATACCCTTTCCAGCCGACTTGAAACTGAGCGCTTTTTCCAAACGGAATGATGTAAGCATAGCCGAGAGTTGGTGATAAAGATAAGTTGATATCAATAGATTGTAGACCTGCACTAATGATTGATTTAGCATCACATTCTTGTAGTGCTGGATTTCTTGATACAACAGTGATTAAGTTAGCAGTAAATCTATTTGCAACCTTCTTGTCGTTTAAAGTGTTGTTGATAGATTTTTGAAACGCATCACTTCTAATAATTACACTAAAAGGTAATTGTTTAGTTGGTAAATTGTTATTATTCATTGTTTTTCCTTTCTATTTTTTTAATGTTTAATTTGCGAGCATATTTCGCGATTTTTTCAATTTTATCAATGTCTTCGTCCGAAATTATGATGGTGAATAATTCGTTTGGTTTTTCTAAATCGAGCGAAATTAGTTTTTCATAATTTTCTTTAACAATTTTGAGCGCATCATCTTCTTCCTTTAATATCTTTTCGATTTCGCGCATATCTTTGTTAAATGTGCCCAACAATATATCATTCACATCAATTCGAGTTTTTTTTAGAAATTCAATTTTTTTCCTAATCTCTGTTCGGTTATTTTTTAATAACTTAAGTTCGGCATTATTAACAACATTAGCGATATGAAGCGACTTGCAGTATTGGACCGCACTCTCTTTTACTTGTTCGATATTTTCTATAAAATATTTACCATTCGCTATTCTGGGTGTTATGTCGAAAATTGCCATTAGTGTCTCCTTTCTTTTTAAAATTCAAGATAAATATTAGGTATTTTTTCTTGCTGAACATAAACTTCCATAAATTCAGTCTCAGCTTTTTCTAAAAACGCAATATCGTTTACAACTTCCGAGCGTTTCACATAGAAATATCGCGTTTCCGTTCGTTCGAGTTGTCGTTCTTCGTTTTTGAAATCATAAAATCGTAATTTAGCAGCAAGAATAGCAAACGACGCATCGTTAATTACTAATAAATAATGTAATAATTGAATATAGTAATTTTCTGGTAGATGATTTGTCCAATTTTCTAGATCGCTTCTGCCACGAACATCGTGTGTCTTGATTTCGAGAATTCCTAATTCTTTCGTTTTCTTGTCAATCAATAATCCATCAACTGTTGCAGTTAGATATTTTTTGTCAATTGAGCGATACATTTCGAATTTTTTCGGTGAGCGAACAATGTATTCGTGTTTGAAATCTAAAGCGAATTCTTTTCTTATAAGAGGCTCAGATTGAACACCATATTGGAGAATTTCGTTAGTTGCATCATCGTGTCGATTATTACTTATTTCTTCGTGATTTCTTATTTTCGAAATAACTGCTGCCAATAATTCTAAACGCGTCATATAAGGATTTTTATTCAGAATTGCGCTTGCACTACTTCCGCCTAATGCTCGAGCTGCTAGCCACTCTTCGCGCGTTTTATAAATTTCTCGATTATACTTTTTCATATTTGCATAAAAACGACATTTCGTCTTCTCTAGTTGTCCCGACAATCGCTAATACCGAATTAGTTTTGACATAGTGAGATAAATATTTAACTTGTCCATCATATTTTTGAATTGCTTCATTTTTAATCGCAATGGCTTTAGTGGTCTTAATATTGAAATATGCAGATATGTCTTTGTAATTCCAATAAGGCTTGCCAAGTAAAGCAATTCTTTCTTTTACTGTGAGCATTGTTTCTTACCTCGCTACTGTAAAAAATAGCTTTTTTACTTCTTCGCCGTCTGTGACACCAAGCAAATCGCAAATGGCATAGATTTCGTCCCCACTAAAATAAGATTTACCATTTAATTTGTTGTTGAGACCGACATAGCTTATTCCTAATACTGTTCTAAATTTATTTACCGAACGATATTTAGAAACTATTTTCCCAACTAACTCTCGGTGGTCGAACTTAATTTTGTTCATAATTTTCTCCTTTCTTTTCTGTCAATTTTCGTTGTGATTTTCACAACCTACCTTAAATGTAAACTTTTGTTGTTGGTTTGTCAATAAAAAAATGTAATTTATAAAAAAAACTTTGCAACTTATACACTTATATATTATTATATATGCGTAGAAAGGAGGCGAAAAAAATGGCAAAATCTTCAAATTTTGCGGAAAGATTAAAAGAAATAATGAAGGAACAGCGTGTAAGGGCTGTCGATTTAGTAAACGACTTAAATCTGAACCCTTCAACTATTTCACATTGGCTTAAAGGACATTTCGTTGCTAAAACTGATGTAATAATGCAATTATCTCAATATTTTAAAGTGAGCGAAACTTGGCTTTTAGGCTATGATGTCCCAAAAACAAGATATAAGCCAGGAGGCGCATCAAACTTAATTGCTGATATCAACCAAGAGATACAGTATATGGAGGTTGAGCAATTAGAAAAGATACTCTTGTTTATACGGGATTTTATCAAATAAAAAAAGAAGGTAGTGAGAATATGGAACAATGCGAAAATCCACTTACTTGCTACCTTCTCAAGAATTTTATCAAGAAAGGAAAAATTTAACAATGAGTAATGTTTATAAAGACAAGAAACGCGGAACTTGGTATATTCATAAAACGATAAAAATCGATGAAAAGAATTATGTTGTCACTATTCGCGGTTATAAAACAAAAACCGATGCTCTAGCAGATTTTGATAATGCAATTGAAAGGTGGAAAAAAGACCATAGGTTAAAAATGAATTTAGCGAAAGAAGATTTCTTTTGGGAAGATTTATGTCAACTTGTTATTCAAGATAGAGAAAAAATAGTGAGATTACAAACCACAATTGAAGATAAATATATCTATACTAAATACCTCAACCCTTTTTTTGGAGGGAAAATAATTTATAAAGCATTATCTCCAAATAATGTCGAATTATTTTACAATTCTCTCATTTCACGTTCAGATATATCTATAGGGAGAAAAAATAAAGTCATTAGAACCCTTAAATATATTATTGAATATGCGTATAATCGCGCGTATGTATCTCCTGAGGCGTTTAAAGAATTAACGCTAACGATAAAGATGCTCAAAAATAGTATTGAAATTAGTAAAGAAAAAGAATGTTGGACAATCGATGAATATAACAAGTTTTTACAAGTCATTGATAATAATTCAATATATTTTCCATTTTTCACCTTAATGGGTGCGCTCGGTTGTCGAATTGGGGAAATACAAGCTCTTCAATGGAAACATTTCGACGAAGAAAATAGAACTATTTATATATGTCAACAAGTTATTGAAGCGACCGGCAAAGGTCGTTATATTATTTCTACACCAAAAACAAAATCGTCAATTAGATATAATCTACTTCCTAATAATATATTTGATATATTGAAAAATATGAAAGATAGTATATCTCCGAACGACGATGATTTTATTTTCGGCGGCGTTAAACCGTTTTCACGCTCAGCTATACGAAGAACATTTTATAAATATATCGAATTGGCTGGCATTAAAAAAATAACACCTCACGGTTTAAGGCATTCTAATGCGTCCTGGTTAATATCACAAATAGAAAAAATTGATGATATTAAAGCGATAAGTAAAAGACTAGGTCATTCAAGCACTCAAATGACTATTGATACATATTCTCATTTGTTGCGTTCACGCGAAAATGAATTGACATCTATTTTAGACACAGCAATAAACGCAAAGCGTGAGTCAGAAAAAGTGTAAAAAAATAAAAAGTTATGAAATGCGAAGAAAAAAGTATTTGCTATCGTCCAAAAAAACATTGATGACATCTATTTTTTTAAAAATTATGAAATATAATAAAATAACTTTTTAATCCTCGTCGCCTGCTCCAGAGCGTTAATTAGCCGATATTATCGGCTTTTTTAATATAATCGTCGGTTAATTTTTCTCTCAATATTACATTGAGAGAATATTTTTATACTTTTAAAGACAAAAATATGTTGAACAAAATGAAAATATAATTTATCAATTGATCATCATTCTATTTATCATCAATTGAATCGTTTGATTTCTCATTGTTACTACTTGAGGAAGGTTTATCATTATTTATTGGAGTTTTATCATTATTATTTTCATGATGTTTCGCTTGTAATCTTTGATCAATTTCGGCAATTCTAGCATCGATATCTTTAAGCATATCTTCTTCAAAAAATTTTTGTTCTTTTAATTTTTTTAAGTCACGTTGAGCGATGAGCAAAGTAGCTTCTTGATATTTATCCGCGTATTTGATAAATAATTGTTTAATCATATCGAAGTGATAAGGTAGATAAAATAAAAGGAAAAAGCAACCGACAAAGACACTGAAGATAGCTATTTGCGAAATATTATAAATAAAAAGAGTTCCTAAATACGCCCCTAAAGTTGTCCCGCAAGTAAAAAGCAATAAACCAAGCCAACAATATTTATAATAATCTTTATAATAGTCTTTACGATATAATTTAAAGGCGAGATGATATAGCATTGCAGCTTCTTTTTCATGACCAGCATTAACCACCAACGAGGCTGCAAAGATAGCGCTAGAGTTAATAGATATAGCGTGGATATACATTAATGAAGAAAAATAATAAGCGAGAATTTCAATAATTAATAAAGCGAGATTAAAACCATGATGTTCTAACAAGGAATTCATCGCTTTTAATAACTCGCTCGCGTCAATCGTCATATTTAAATTATTAATAATTTGGTTAAACGTGGGGTCGATATAAAGTAATACGTAATAAGCAATAATGGTACCCGCTACTGAGATTGCCATAAAAGTTAATAAAGCTTTAAGCAAAGATATAATCGAACGATAGCCACTACCAAGATGCAAGCGATAATAACTTGCAAAACACAAAAAGAATAATTTAAAAGAAAAGCGGCCGCCCGCATTACTAATATCATTAATGCCTTGGAAGGCATATAAAGAAGGTAAAAAAAGCAAAATTGATGTAAAAACCAAACTAATGGGGGCAAAATACCCTAACGCTCCGCATATTAATGCTATAAGCAATAGCATCATTAAAGCTTGGGTTTTATCAAGAACGTGTTTTCGATAAGATTTCAAAACTTCTTTAACCATTTTTCACCTTCGTCATATTGAGGCGGTAAATATCTTGCACCGCATTTTTTAATTGTTCTTCATTTAAAGGATTAACGTCGCGATTCTCAAGATTTTTAATCAATTTATAAAGTTTTGCAAGTGGGACAATAAAATTATCTTTGCTCTTTATTTCTAATGATGAAATATAGCAGTCATCGTTAATCACCACAATTGAAATAAACAAAGATTTATCAATTCCTAAAGCTTGAGATATTTTATTGCGACGAATATCGTTTAATTTTAATGGGTTATCGATATATTCTTTTAAATATCGTTTGCCTTTTTTAGCGTAATAAACCCAACTATTATCATCTTCTTTTGCGATTAAACCGCCGCGATAATAGCGATCTTTAATTAAGTAAATATATTTATTTCCGAATAAAACATGATCTAATTTGACATTTGATAAATCGGTCAACTTAAGTGATAAAGTATTGATTAAATAATAATCGTAATCACGTGCAATAAGATAAACTTGTCGACCATAGTAATCGACATAATGCTTATAAATGTAAAAATTTTTAATCGGATAATAAAAACACATCAAAAAGAAAACGATGAGAAATAAAATGATACAAATAATAAATAAAATATATTCAACCATTTTTAATTAGGCGAATTTTTCTGCTGTTAAAATCGCTACTTCAATCATTTTCGCTAAACCTTCTTGACGTTCAATAGCAGTAGCTTTTTGCTCTTTATTGATAAAATGATCGGTGACAGTTAATAGGGTAAGGGCTTTTTTATTTAATAAAGCTGCATTTAAGTAAAGGGCGTAAGATTCCATCTCAACACCTAAAATTCCCAATTTTGCCCATTTTTTCCAATTCTCTTGATTAAAATCGTAAAAAATATCGCTCGCTAAGATATTGCCAACGCGATAAGGGAGATGTTTCGCTTTTAATACTTCGACACTTTTTTCAACCAAATCATAACTTGCGATTGCTGAGAAAGTTCCTCCTAACGCTAATTGACTTGCAAAGTTAGAATCAGTTGAGGCGCCTAAACACACTAAAACATCAAACAAATTAATTTCTTTTTGATAAGAACCGCAAGTTCCTACTCGAATGATTGTTTCGACACCATAATGCGTAAATAGTTCATGTGAATAGATGCCAATTGATGGATGACCCATTCCACTAGCCATCACAGATATCCTAATATTATTTCTAGTCAGACCTGTAAAACCTAAAACACCTCTAACGTCATTCACTAATTTAACATCATGTAAAAAATTATTTGCAATCCATTCCGCTCTTTTAGGATCGCCAGGCATTAAAACTACTTTTGCGAAATCGCCTTCTTTCGCGTTTATGTGGGGTGTAGACATTATTTTCCTCCTTAAATATCGACTATTTTCGAATTAGTGAGATAGTCATAAAAACTCAAATTATGCTCACTACCTAAAATTATAATAAAATCTACAATTAAAGAGATACCAAAACTTAAAAAAATGAAAATAAGACGCAAAATAAACCGAGTAAAAATTACTTGAAAAGATACTTCTTTATTATCAAAAGTTAAATATTTAGTTTTAAATAAGCGCATGCCGAGGGTTGCACCATGCATCTTATATGGCAAATAAACAGAGTATAACAAAACGCCAATAATCGTTAAGATAACACTAAAGGTAATTACTATGCCAAAAACCAAATAAGAAATCGAATCTGGATAAATTTGCATGTAGATGCTCGTAATATATAAAGGAGACATCGAGATGCACAAAATCGACAATTGAATTAAGGAATCAAAGATTGTTTCGGCTAGACGTTTAGCAAAAGATGTATGAGGCATATTAATCGACAATGGGGTGATCTTCTTTAATCGCTAAAATGAAACGCTTAAGTTCAAAAAGCGTAACTTTATTAGATAAAGGTGGTAGATTATCTAAAGGAAAAAAATTTACATCATTCGTTTCAAAAGTATGTTCGTGAAAAGAGGAGGCAATTTCAGCATAAAAACCTAACATATATTCTGGAATCGCTCGATTAGCCTTAAACGGCGTTCTTTCGGTTATACCAATTAAACGCATATTTTTCACTTCTACCCCCGCTTCTTGACTTACTTCATTTTTTGCTGATTCTAATGGCGAATCATATAAATCGCACCAACCACCCGGCACGGAATAGGTATTTGTATCGCTTTCTCTAACTAAAAGAATTTCGCCTTTTTCATTAAAGATGAAGGTGCGGGTTGAAACGCTAGGCGTCGGATAAAGATCACGCGTAAAATAGTTGTTGCGATTTATCTTGACATCTTCTAATTTTTCTAGCATCTCTTTCGATAAATCGTTGATTTGAGCATAATTATCTAAAGCATAAGGATCTTTAGAATAAGTTAAACCAATCTTAGCGATGCTTTGCATCTTAATTAAATAATCGTAGAGTTCTTGATATTTAAACATTATTTAAAAGTGTAAGTCAATTGATCATTTAAAACAAAATGATAGATGGTATCAGTGCTAGATAAAGTTTCACTAAAATGAAGAGTGTTATAAATTAAACCGCACTCTAAACTATCGCCTGTCATCGAGGGACCAACCAGGAATTCGTTTGTATGCATAAATTCTCCACTAGCAGAAGTTATAACATAATTAACATCTAAATTTTCAAGTGAAGGATAGGATAAAAAGACGACATTGTTGATAACGCTTGAAATAGTTGTATATGCGCGATCATAAAAATTAGAATTTTGGCTAATTTCAATCGCTTTATTCTCAGGATTAATTTGACCATAGAATAATTGATTATTATTGGTAAACATAAAGTAACCGCTGTTAACTTGCCCAACAATTTGCCCATCAATATAGTTACTTAAATAATTTCCATTCGTATCCAAAAATGTGAAACTTGAGGAATTTTCTTTTAAGAAAACACCACAATCGCTAAAATAGGTGACATCACCTAAGTAGGCGACTGGCTTGAGTTTTGTATTGTAGATAATACCATTGTTAAAATAATTATCATTATCTAGTTTCGTGAATTCTAAAGGATTATATTCACTCAAATATTGTAGAATATTTAAATTGCCATCAATTAAGACATTGCGTTGACTATTAGTGTCAATAGATTTTTTTGGTGTAATTTCATGAATCGATAAAAGTGAATAAACCGGATTACCTTTCTTATCGTTAAATAATCCTTCAAAATCTTCAATTACATAAGGAATTTGAACGACCTCAACTTCGCCACTAATAATATCGGTAGTCTTAGTAATTAATTCACATTTAGTTTTACTAGTTTCATCAAAAAAATCATAATCGACAGCATCATCGGCTAATACATTAATGTTTTGGGTAACAATTTTACGATTGACGAAAGCGACGGTATCAGCATCAGGATCAATTTCAATGCGATTAACAAATTCGCCATCATCATTAGTGATAAAGACAACATTAGTGGAATTTATAACTATATTATAACCTTCGATACCTAGATGATCTAAATCGAGGTTTAATAAACCTGCAAAGCCATCATTTGTTCCAATTAAATCTGCTTCAACAACTTGATGAATTTTGCCTTCGTTATCATAACAATATCGTTCGGCCATATATTCACTATTTGCATTATAATAATTTAAAGTCACATATAATGTTCCGTTAAGATCGGTTGTTTCATTCACGGAAGTTAAGTTAAGATATTCGTGCGTGTCATAAAAAACATTGCCAAACGCATCAGCAATATAAGTATTAGTATCATCATTTAAAGCGACATAATAACCAAAGTAGCGACTAGTAATGATTCTCACAGAGGCGTTTGCTGAACCAAAGCGATTATTGCCGTTATTTAGATCGAGATAACCAACATCACCAGTTGCACTATCTCTTAACACAACAACACCTAATGCAATATTCGTATCATCAAGTAAAATATATTCTTCATCAGGACCAAAGACATATTCATTATAACTGACATAATTGTTAGGAAAATTAACTTCACTTGATGGAGCTAGATTTTGGTCAATCATTTTAGCATCAATAAAGTTTAAAAGTTGATCATTTTTAGCGTTATTACATCCGCCTAACGCAAATGTTAAACCTAAAACTAGAGGAATTACGATTAACTGTTTTTTCATTTTTATATTCTCCTTTGCACCTTTATCTTAACAAGAAGATAAAATTATTTCCATCTCAATCTAGTTAAGATTAAAATATAATTGTGACTTTAGAACAAATAATCTCCTTCACTGACACAATAATTATCCTAATTATCGTCGTAATATTAGGAATAGTTTTATTTATTCTTACAGGTTATATCATCGTCAAAAAAGAACATATCGCAATTATCGAAAAAAATGGCCAATTTGTTGGAATATATAAAAAAGGGTGGCATTATTTTACCCCTTTAATTTATCGAAGGGTCGGAATGTATAAACTAGGCGAAATTCGTCAAAAAATTATTATCGAACGCGAGACATATTATCTTACTTATACAATTGAAAATTATTATAAATTTCATTATGAAGGAAAGCATGATACTTTAGGAATTTTAAAATCATCACTAAATGATCGCTATAGCGATTTGAGTAAATCGCTCGATGTAAAATTAAAATATATTGGCGCTAACTTTATTAAATTAGAAAAAGTTAAGAGAAGACGTTAATTATTCAACCGTGACAGATTTAGCTAAATTGCGAGGTTTATCGATGTTAACTTTTTTCTTTTTGGCGACATAGTAGGCTAAATACTGCGAAACATAAACCATCGGTATAACTGATAAATTTGGACTTACAAAATTGACATTAAAAGCATCGCCATCTTTATATAACTCTTTAATTGAAATGATATAAATATGTCCACGACGCGTTTCAACTTCTTTGGCGTTATTACGAATGGCTAAATCGGTTTTCGTATCGCTATCAAAGGCAAAAAGAGCAGTTTTATTGTCAACTAAAGCAATGGGACCATGTTTAAGTTCACCACCAGGAAAGGCTTCAGAATGAATATATGTAATTTCTTTCATTTTTAAAGAGGCTTCTTTAGCGGCAATATAATCGCTTCCTCTGCCAATAAAGAAAATTAAGTTAAATTTATAAATCTCATTAGCGATATCTTCAATTTCTTCCTTGCGATTGATGATACTTAACAAAACATTATTTAAAGAATGAAGAGATTCAATTACGCTGGTATTATTAAATAAAGACGAGACTAAAAGGGCTAATAAGGTCACTTGGGCTGAAAAAGCTTTCGTCGAGGCCACCGCTACTTCTAAACCAGCTTCTAAATAGAGGGTAAAAGTAGCTTCGCGATCAAGCGTCGAGGCTATTGTATTAGTAATCGCTATATTGACCATTCCGCGATTATTAATAATTTTTTGACATTTAATTAAATCAGCGGTTTCACCAGATTGAGAAATGAGAATAAAAATTTGATTATTATTAGAAAAGATGGGTTCATAAGCCCATTCACTAGCAATATAAGTGTCGCTTCTTTTTCCTAACAAGCGAAAATATCTTTCGCCGACTATAGCGGCATGATACGAGGTACCGCAAGCTAAAAAAGTAACATGTTCAGCATTTCTAAGTTCTTTTAAAAGATTTTCGTCAAAAATAAAATTATGACCATCAAAATATTTAATTAATAAACGCGAAATAACTTGGGGAGTTTCTTCAATTTCCTTGAGCATATAGTCGCTATAACCACCCAGATCTTTATTCAAAAATTCAATGTTGCGCTCAGTATATCTTTTTTCAACTTCTTTTCCATTAATGAATAAGCGAATTTCATTTTTCGTCAAATATCCATATTCTCCATCTTCGACATCGATAAATTTTTGCGAGTATTTAATTAAAGGTAAAGGGTCACTAGCTAAAAAAGAAGCATTTTCGCTTTCCGCGAGAATTAAAGGCGAATCTTTTTTAGCAAAATATAATTTTGTCGGCTCATCTTTAAAAAGAATCGCTAAAGCATAAGAACCTTTTAATATCTTCATCAAACGTTCAATTGCAACAAGAACACTATGAGGATTTTTTAAATATATGTATTCTAAAACATTGGCAACAATTTCAGTATCAGTTTCCCCTTTTATGGTATAACTTTTTTCATAAAGTTTTTTCTTCAACGAACGATAATTTTCAATCACCCCATTATGGACAATATTAAATAAGCCATTCATCGAAGCGATTGGGTGGGCGTTATTAATAGAAGGGTGCCCATGCGTCGCCCATCGGGTATGTCCAATCGATGAAAGAGCGTCAATTTTATTAGGAACAATCTTTTTTAAATCATCAACCGTGCCAACTACTTTATAACAAGCAAATTCATGATTTTCTTTTAAAAATGAGGCGCCTGCTGAATCATAGCCTCGATAATCAAGAGAAGCTAATCCTTCAAGAATAAATTTAGGGAAATTTTTAACTTTACCAACCGCTCCAACAATTCCGCACATTATTTATTAATCTCCACATTAATTAAATCGACCATTCTTTTTAAATACATTTCTAAACTATCGCTATTTTTAGCTTCAATCATAACGCGAATTAAAGGTTCGGTGCCACTAGGTCTAACTAAGATTCTACCTTCGCCGTTTAACTCTTCCTCAATTTTAGAAATTTCATTTAAAATAATTGGGTTTTGCATTAATTGTTCTTTATTTTCCACCTGAATATTTACTAATTTTTGTGGATAAGGCTTAATAGCTTCAAGCATATTAATTAAAGGAACATTAGCGACAGAAATAACATTGAGCATCTTAATCATCGTCAATAAACCATCGCCAGTATTTAAATCGTTATAATAGATAATATGACCTGATTGTTCGCCGCCTAAAGCGAGATGATTTTTTTCTAGTTCAGCTTGAACATATTTATCTCCTACTTGCGTTTCGATATAACCAATACCGGCTTGATCTAAGGCTTTTTTTAAAGCGAGATTAGACATAATTGTCAAAACTATTTTGTTGCCTCTAAGTTCGTTATTTTCTTTCATATATAAGGCTGATAAATAAAGGATAGCGTCGCCATCGATGATGGTCCCATCACCTGCAACCATCAAACAGCGATCAGCATCGCCATCAAAAGCAAAACCAACATCATAATTATCTTCCTTCATCTTTTCGATGAGATTTTCTAAGTGAGTTGAACCACAATTATCATTGATATTTTTTCCGTTTGGCTGAGCGTTTATTATGGTCGCATCAATACTTAATGTTTTAATCAAATCGTTAATAAAAAATGATGCCGAACCATTCGCGCAATCGACTAAGATTTTTAATTTAGAAACAGTCGGCGATGCCGCTTTAACTAAAAAGTATAAATATTCATTTTTATAACGCAAAATATAAGGCATTGTTCCTAGCGAATCACTTTTAGCAAAAGGCAAATAATCCTCAGGAGAATCAATGTAATCTTCGATTAATTTTTCTAATTTTTCAGAAATCTTTTTACCGCGATTATTAAAAACTTTTATTCCGTTATCATAATAGGGATTATGACTAGCAGATATCATAATGCCATAATTAAAATGTTTGCGAAGGACTAGGTAAGAAATTGAAGGCGTAGAAGAAACTCCAATACTTACAAGTTTAGAGCCACTAGCTAAAACACCAGCAGCAATGCTCGCCATAAATAAATCTTTTGATAGGCGTGTATCACTAGCAATCAATATCGATTGATTAGATTTAGGATATTGGCCCAAAAAGCGACCAATGCGATAAGCGATATGAACATTTAAATTATCGTTAGCAACGCCTCTAACGCCGTCTGTACCAAAATATTTTCCCATTCTTATTCCTCTTTATCTTCAAGTTTAGCATCATCTGTCTTTGTGAACATATATTCTTCAAAGACGCGCAAAAAATTATCTGGTATCACTGGGGTTAATTCGCCTTGATAAGCAATTGAAATGCGACCTGTTTCTTCCGAAACAACAACTGTCACAGCGTCACAAACTTCGCTTATTCCAATGGCCGCGCGATGACGAGAACCATATTTACCAGTTAATGGTTTTGTCGTAGGCGTATAATAAACCGATGCAGCTAAAATAAAATCGCGACGAATTACTACTGCCCCATCATGAAGTCGAGTGCCGGGATAAAAAATTGTTAATAAAAGTTCGGGAGTAACCGGAGCATTTAATACCGTGCCGGTTTTAATCATATCGTTTAAAGGCACACTTTTTTCAAATGTGATAATTGCACCAATTTTTTGTTTAGATAAAGACATAACCGCATCATTAATCTTTAAATATAAGGCGTGACGATCGAAGACTCTTTCTTCTTCTATTTTGCGAACATTTTTGCTCTTAAAGGAATTGGCCAATAAAGAACGAACCTCGCCGATGTTAATAAATGCAAATAACGACATTCCACTAATTTGAGCAATGAGAGCGAAAGACCATAAAAGTCTTAAGCTAAACATCCAAGAAAGAAAAACTAATCCAGAACACACCGAAAAATAAATAATCGCTGCTTTACGATGAACAACTTTTAAAAATAAAAACAAAAACAAACCAAAAATGACAATGGATAAAGCAAAATCAACCCAAGTTAAGGCGTTATTATTAAAAACAAATTCATTATTAATAATTTCAAACATGTCATTTAACCCAACGATGAGCAAAACGGCTAGCCGCACTAGCAGCAATTGCTCCAACAATATCATCTAAAAAAGTGTTACAACGTCCGGTGTTTTTGCCTTCTTCATTGAGTTTAGCAATTATGCCATATTTCTTTTTATCGATAAAACCAAAATTTGTTAAAGCAATCGATCCATATAAATTACAAATGCCATAAGCAATTACTTCATCGACACCATAAAGGCCTTCATCGCGTAATAAAATATCTTCTAATTCTTTGTCATCCATCACTTTATTTTCAGCAAGTTTATCTAATTCGATCGCTGTAATAATCGCGTGTTGAACTTCTCTTTTTGATAAGACGCTATAAACGGAATCGAGAAGTTCTTCCATTTTTAAATCGACATGGTAATCAGCTTGCAAAAAGCGCGCACAATCAGCGATATCTTTAATATCTACTCCTCTTTCATGTAATAATGCAATACATTTTTCTCGGTAATCAATCATATTACTCTCCTTAAGTGATATTTTTATTTTAGCACAAGTCGACGCTCATTCAATTATTATTAATAAATTTTAAATATTTATTAATGTTTTTTCTATTATCTGATGGTTTAAAATGCAAAAGATAGTAAACTAATTATGTGAGGTGAATAAAAATGAAAAAATTTGAAGAGTTACCTATTAAAAATTTAAATGAAAAAAAGATAATTTTGTCTATTGACTCTTATATTAAGGAACTCAAGGAAACTTCTAATGAAGAAACAGCCTATAAGATTTTTAACAAATACAACAAGTTTATTAATAATTTAGGAAGCGATATGAATGTCATTATGGTCAATTTTTCAATCGATACAACAAATGTTAAAAATATCAAAGCAAATCAAAATATGACCAAGGTCATTCCATTAATCGAAGAAAGAAACCAGCTTTTTGTTAAAGAATTATTACATTGCAAGTATCGTAAATATATCGAAAATAAGACGGGTTCTTATTTATTTAAAATGTATGAAAACTCATTAAAAACCTTCGATGAAAAAATTATTAGTAAATTGATTAAAGAAAAAGAATTAAGCGATCGCTATAACGCTTTGTTAGCGAGTGCAAAAATCGAATATGATGGTAAAATTCAAAATTTAAATTCTTTAGCAAAATATCGTCAAGACATTAATCGCGAGATTCGTAAAGAATCTAGTGAATTATTTTATGGTTTTATGACGAGCATCGAAGACGAATTAGCGAATATTTATGATCAACTTGTGCATTTGCGTGACGAAATGGCAAAAGATTTAGGCTTTAAAAATTATATTGAACTCGCCTATCTTAAACTAGGGCGCTATGACTATAATTATTTGAATGTTCGCCCATATCGAGAATTAATTGCTAAAATCTTTACTCCTTTAGCAAGAAAAATTAACCAACAAAGAATTAAACGTCTCAGCATCGAAAAAATGATGTATTACGATGAAACAATTTCATATATTGACGGTAATCCTATGCCTAAAGGCAATGTTGATTATTTAATTAATGAAGCAAGTAAAATGTACCATGATATGGGCAAAGAAGTTGGCCAATTTTTTGACATGATGGTCGATTATCATCTACTTGATTTGGTCACTAAACCAGGAAAAATATCTGGCGGATTCATGTGTTATTTTTATCAATATAAAGTTCCATTTATCTTTGCCAATTTTAATGGTACAAGCAGCGATGTCGATGTTTTAACTCATGAATTTGGTCATGCATTCCAATCGTATTGTTCAAAAAATATCAAAATTCCAGAATATCAATCGCCAACTCTTGAAGCTTGTGAAATTCATTCGATGAGTATGGAATTTCTCGCTTACCCATATATGGATAATTTCTTCGATAAACCTAATCGTTATCGCAAAGAACATCTAGCTAGCGCAATCGCGTTTTTGCCTTATGGTGCAATGGTTGACGAGTTTCAAGAATATGTCTATTTAAATGTTAACGCTTCTCATCTTGATCGAACGAATAAATGGAATGAGCTAGAGAAAAAATATCGTCCCTATATCAATAATAAAGGCTGTGCCTATTTAACAAAAGGACAAAGATGGATGAATCAAGGCCATATTTTTCAAAGCCCTTTTTACTATATTGATTATACATTCGCCCAGCTAAGCGCCTTCCAAATCTTCATCGAAAATATTAAAGATCATTCCAAAGCTTGGAAAAAATATTTAAGGTTATGCAAAATGGGCGGAAAATATCCCTATTTAACACTTTTAAAAGCAGCCCATCTCAAAGACCCATTTCAAGAAAAAAGCATTAAAACAATTGCTAGAAAGATTTATAAAATTTATCAAGATATGCCTGATTAACAAATTTATATATGCAAAACTTTGATATTTTATCTATAAAATTAATAATAAATAAACGCGTAGAAATAATTGAGATTAAAGAAAATTCACCTTTAGTAATTGTCGCTTTTGCGCAATATAAATATGAAGAGATTAAAAAATATTTTTTAAGTAAAACTTTTCTAAAATTAAATCAACTTTCACCTTCTGATATTATAATAATTGAAAAGAATTATTCGATCGATAACAAAATGATAGATACTAGGAACGATTTAAACTATAGTCAACTAAATTATTTAAATTATTTAAAAGAGAAAATTTCACAAGAAAAAATTAATATACTTTTTAATCCTTTTAGTGCTAATAAATTATTGAACCAAAAAATTCAAAATATAATCGCGACAACTAAAACAATTATTGTCGCAAATAATTTCCAAAATCTAAATTGCTATCACCGCGTTTATCTTTATGATCATCAACTTTATTTATATGATGGTTTTCATCATGACGATTTACTTTTTACCATTAAATTTGCTTCATTCAAAGATGCAAAAAAAGCCATTTCAACACCAGGCAATTATCAAATGAAAAAAGTTGATGATTTAACAATTTGTTATCAATTAGACAAAAAAGATATTGTTGAATTTTTAAAGGTGATTTCGTCTTTAAAAATTGATGATATTAAGCAAGAAGAAATTAATTTAGAAGAATATTTTAGAAAGATTGTTATTTAAATGAACCTAATATTAGTCGATAAGAAATCCTCAATCACAAACTATAAAAAATTGATATTTCGTCACGGAAATTTCTTTCTTTCTTTTTCTCGAATTATTAATAATTTAAATGTATTAATCGAATCTGATAATGATATTTATTTAGGTTATTTATTTGATTATTTATCATTTAAAGATTATGTGATAGTTAGAAAAATTATTAGTAATGATACTAAAAATCGAAATTATTTCTTTATGACAAAATATCCTGAAAAATTTAAACATTTATTAAAGACACAAACGGAGAAAAAAATTAACTACCGCCATTTTCAAATTACCTTTGGTGATATTAATAAACTAAATTCTTTTAAAAACAGCTTTCCTAATCAAATCTTAGATGAAAAGGACTCCACAATCGATTTAATAATTTATCAATATTATTTAAATGAATTTATTAAAAAAATAAGTAAATATCAAGTTGTTTCTTTTTTAGAAATAAAGAATTAATAATGTGTTTTTTCTTGGATGTTTTTATAGTCCATAAAAAGTTTTAAACAAGCCTGACGGTCGAGTTCAATAACGAGATTTTGATGGTTTTCAAACATCTCGTAAAACTTTTTGTCGCGAAAACCAATATCTTCAGTGTCGATAATATTGCAACCATAATAAATCTTATCGATATTAGACCATAAAATTGCTCCCATACACATCGGACAAGGTTCGCCCGTAGTGTAAATTTCGCAGCCAGATAAATCAAAAGTTTTTAATTTTTTGCAAGCAGCATGAATCGCCATCATTTCACCATGACAAGTTGGATCATTATTTTTGACAACTTGATTATGGCCTCGGCCAACAATTTGACCATCTTTAACAATTACCGCTCCAAAAGGACCGCCATGACCACGATTAATTCCTTTATAGGCTTCTTTAATTGCTGCGCGCATAAATTTGTTCATCGTCTTAGCTTCTCCTTGCATTTATCTTAGTAAAAATTGTTGTTGTTTGGAGCATCCAGCGAGAATCGAACTCGTACTTTTTGCTTGGGAAGCAAAAGTTCTACCATTAAACTATGGATGCAAGAAGCAAAAGCTTAATGCTTTTGCAATTTACCTTTATTTTTACCTTTTGAAGCGTGAAAGGCGGTTGAAGCATCGTTGCGTTCCGCCAATTCTTTAGCGTATTTAACCGCCTCTTCTTTTGTCCAGAAGAGTTTTACTGCTTTTTCAGACTTTTCAGCCTTAACTTGCCACTTGCCATCTTCTTTACGTTTAGAGATGTGATATATCTTTCCCATAATTTCTTCTCCCCTTTTTTTATTATATACTCCTTATTTTGCCATCGCGACCATGAACGCGAATTGAGATCCCTTGATTAGCCGCCATCGTCTTAGCGTATTGAATCGCTTCTTGTTGAGTTGAAAACAATTTAATTGCCTTTTCAGCCCCACTCGCTTTCACTTGCCATTTATGCAAATCAGCTCTTTGAGAAATATGATAGGCCTTCACCGCCCCACTAGGAAGTTTAGGAGCAACTTTTTTGCGAGGTTTTGAACGCGTATTATATTTACTAGCAACTTGGGCTTTACTTTCTATAGTAGAAACTGGTCTCTTATCAGCTCTATTTCTCGATGTCGCTTTCTTCATAGAAGTGTCTTCTTGAATATTTTCAGAGACGACTTCTGCGTTACTTTCGTTATTAGAATCAACCACTTGAGATTCTTCGACGACCTTTTGTTCACTATCATTCGCATTATTTTCTTCTTGGATTTCAACCGAATTTTGTCGAATAGTTAAATCTGCTAAAGAAATTTTATTTTCTGATACTGCTTCATTCGATGCTAAAGAATTATTATCAGTAATATTTTCCTCATTTGAACTTTCTTTCTCTTCCTCTAAAAGAGTTTTAGATTCATTGCTTGAGTTAATTGATATCAAAATTTTGACTTCTAAAGCAAAAGAAACGATTGATAAAATAAAGCAAATTTCGCAAACACTGATGATAATTACTTCAATAAAAAATATTTCTAAATTTGGACTTAGAGCAACAAACGAATAAATTAATAGTGATGTTTCTGCTGCACTAATTAGGCATACCATGCATATTAAAAAGGCAAATAAAATGTCGATATAACGATGTTTCTTTGCTCCTAAGATTATTAAAGTTAAAAAAGCTGCTAAGCCAAATAAAACATAGGCGAGAGCATAAACCAACAAAGAAACAGAATAAATAGTAAAATTATTAAAATCTATCAAGCCTTGAAACAAAGATACGACTCTAGTAAAGTCGGTAAAATAGTTGCTTTCAAATAATAGAAATAAAAGCAAAGTCACTAATGATAATGCGCTAGCGACACTAATTAATGCTATTGATGCTTTCTTACTTTTCATAACTCAATCTCCCCTATAAAGTTCGTACTTTACCATCTCGACCATGCAATAAAACCGAGACACCAAAATTTTTAATTAATAATTTGCCATATTCAATCGCTTCAATTTCGCGACCAAAAATCTTTAAAGGATATTCATCTTTCAAACGACGAATTTCATAAATAGCTAAATCATCGCGGCGAACAATATGATAAACATCACCTTCATTAGCCTTTGTTTTATCTTTGAAAAGCGAATAACGACCGTCGCTAGGAATTTTCTTCACCGTCGCAATAGTCTTTTCGTCAAGATGAGGTGTTTTTAAAGGACGGGTTGTGTCATTATTATTTAAAGCTTCTTCAATATAAACAACACCATCACTATTATCATCTAAAATAGTTTCATTCTTTTTAGTCATAAACTCGCTCCCCATTGTTTAACTAAAAATCAATTTAAATCATTATTATTTTAAATAAATTAACCGCAATATTCAAATATTTGAATATATAATTTTCTTCCTAATTATAAAAAATATGAATTTTACGGACATTATTAAGAAAAAAATTATTATTTATGGTAAGTTTTAAATAGCAAATCGAATGCAAAAATAAAAAAATCTGGACTAAGCCAGATATTTTATGCGCTAAGATGGTGGATGCTACAGGGCTCGAACCTGTGACCTTCTGTACGTCAAACAGATGCTCTCCCAGCTGAGCTAAACATCCATATTTATCTCAGTGAGTATTGCTCAAAATGGTGCCGTCGAAAGGATTTGAACCTTCAACCTACTGATTACGAGACAGTTGCTCTACCGAGTTGAGCCACGACGGCGGAGCGCTTTTATATTATATATCGTAATTTTTAGATATCAATAATTATTTTAAAACTTTCATTCTTAGGGCGAAACTTCCTCGCCCTAAGAAAAATTATTAATTACTAATGCGCTTTTTTATTTCTATGATGAATTTTCTTAACAATCCATGCAATAAAGACGGCAACTTCATGAATGAGTAAAGGTACAATGGCTAAAGCGATAACATAAAGCCATTCAACACCATCAATCTGATAGCAACCAAAGAAAGTCGAAACACCTGGAACTTCCACAACGAAGAATTGTAGTCCGATGCCAAGAATAAAAGCGAGAAGCATCACCCAGTTTTTACTCTTAAAAACATGGATGAAAGATTTATGGATATTGCGCATTCCTAACATGTGAAATAATTGTGAAATGCCTAGGACCGAGAAGGCCATCGTTTCAGCCTTTTGTAATAACTCAAAATTATCTTCGCTATTAAGCATGGTAATAAAAGTCGATAGACTATTAACTTCAGGATGGAGACCTTGTCCGATTTCCACTAGAGGTAAGAACAAGAAAGCAATTAAAGTTAAAACACCAATTAAAGCTCCATAACCAAAGATGGCATAATAACCACCATGACTAAATAGCGACTCTTTGATGCCGCGGGGTTTTTCTTTCATAATATCAGGATCTTTATCATCGCTACCTAAAGCAATAGCAGGTAAAGAGTCAGTAATTAAATTAACCCACAGAATTTGAGTGGCAATAAGAGGTGAAGGCAAACCTAAAATAGCCGCCACAAACATCGCAACAACCTCACCAATATTGCTCGAAAGTAAGAACCAAACGGTCTTTTTGATATTCGCATATATGCCTCTACCCTCTTCAACTGCCTTTTCAATTGAGGCAAAGTTATCATCGGTTAAAACCATATCAGCAGCCCCTTTAGCGACATCAGTACCAGTGATGCCCATTGCAATACCAATATCGGCCGCTTTTAATGAAGGCGCGTCATTAACGCCATCGCCTGTCATTGCAACGATTGAGCCGTTTGCTTTAAAAGCTTTAACAATTTGGACTTTATTTTCTGGTGAGACACGAGCAAAAACACGAACATTTTTAACTTTTTCCTGCACTTCTAAATCAGTTAAACCATCGAGTTCATAACCACTTAAACATTCTTCAGGTCTAGAACAAATACCAAGTTCACTCGCGATGGCGTATGCCGTATCTTTGTGATCGCCAGTAATCATAATCGTAGTAATACCCGCGCCTTTAAAGATATCGACGGCATGCTTAGCCTCTGGACGAGCCGGATCGACCATTCCAACAAAACCAACAAAGATTAAATTATCTTCTTCAATTTTATCGATGTAGCGCTTTGCTAGAGCTAAAACGCGCAAGGCATCTTTTGAAAATTCGCTTGCCTTCTTTTCGATAAAAGTAATATCTTCTTTAGTAATTTTAACGACTTTACCATTTTTAATGAGATGGGTTGTATGTTTTAAGATATTATCGATAGCCCCTTTCGTATACATAACTTTTTCATTCTTATCTTGATGAAGTGTTGACATCATCTTGCGATTAGAATCGAAAGGATATTCATCGATGCGCGGCATAAGATTCTCGACTTGCGATTTTTTAAAGCCAATTTGATCGAGAAAAGTCACTAAGGCAACTTCGGTCGGATCACCATGAACGCCATTTTCAATTGAGGCATTGCTACTTAGAGCCATGCCGCTAGCCAACTCATAAGAATTATCTTGATTAAATTCTTCTTGTGTATAAACTTTGCCATCATAGAAAGTTTTGACAACAGTCATCTTGTTTTGCGTTAAGGTTCCGGTTTTATCCGAACATACATAACTAACAGCGCCGAGGGTTTCTACCGATGGCAATTTTCGCACAATCGTATTAGCCTTTACCATTCTTTGGACACCGAATGCTAAAACGATCGTTACTACAGCTGGTAACCCTTCTGGCACCGCTGCTACCGCTAAAGCAATCGCGTTCATGAATAATTCAATAACAGAGTCTAAACCTAAATTCTCACCGACCCAAGCATAGATAAGGCCAACGCCAAACATCAAAACGACGATGACGATTGCTAAAATGCCTAATAGTTTCGATAAATCAGCTAAGCGTTTTTGCAAGGGTGTTTGCTCTTCTTTTTCGTTTTGTAATAAAGTAGCTATCTTACCAATTTCGGTATTCATACCAGTATTGATAACAACGCCTTCACCGCGACCATAAACGCAAGGAGTAGAAGAATAAGCACAATTGACGCGATCACCAACGCCTACTTCTTCACTAAAAACAATCGAAGCATCTTTTTCGATTGGTAAAGATTCACCAGTCAAAGAAGATTCGTCACTTTTAAAATTAAAAGTTTCGATCAAACGAACATCTGCCCCAATCGTATCGCCCTCTTCGATGATGATGACATCGCCAGGAACTAACTCTTCCGATTTAATTTTAATTAATTGTCCATCGCGACGAACAAGCGATTCAGGAGAAGATAATTTTTTTAGCGCCTCTAAAGCGTGCTCGGCTTTAACTTCTTGTACAGTTCCAATAATGGCATTAAGTAAAATAACCGCAAAGATGATGATGACATCAGCAAATTCAGCAACGCCTCCTTCGCCACCACGAATAGTTTCAAAAATTGCAATGCCTAAAGAAATCAAAGCAGCGGCAATTAAAACATAAATCATCGGGTCATTAAGTTGCGATAAGAAAACTAAAAAGACATTTTTCTTTTTCTTCTCTTCTAAAGCGTTTTTGCCATACTTATTTAAACGTTCTTTAGCTTCTATAGAACTAAGGCCACGTTTAAAATCAACATTAAGCTCCTCACCAACTTGCTTAAGCGATTTGGTTTCAAACATAAAATACCTCCATTTCATTAGGTCTTGCCTTAAACGAGCTCCGGATATAAATCGTGCTGACGAAGTCCTCGCTAGCTACTCCCCTAAACGAAGTTATTTAACCATAATATATAAATATTTTCAATATTCATATAAGCAATTTATCGCCCGAATGAAGTAAATCATTCTTAATGAAATGGATTGATATCTTTTTTATAATTAAAAAGAGGTGATTAAATGAATATCTTAATTTTAAATGGAAGCGCTAGAAAAAATGGCAATAGTGAACACATTACTAATTTATTAAAAAGCGAATTTGAAAAGAAAGATTATCATGTCGATACGATCGAAGTAGGAAGGGCTAATATTCGTGGTTGTTTAGATTGCGCTTATTGCTATCAACACGCAAAATGTGCGATTGATGACTTAGTGAATCAAACCGCTCCACTATTTGATAATGCTGATGCCTTAATTGTTGTAACACCAGTTTATTATGCTATGCCAAATGGCAATCTAATTTCTTTTATGCAAAGGTTATTTTATTCAACTCATTTCGATAAAAGAATGAAAGTAGGCGCAAGCATTGCAATCGCCCGTCGAGCTGGCACAACTTTTGCATTAGATTGTCTCAACAAGTTTTTTACTATCACCGAAATGCCAGTTGCTTCATCCTTTTATTGGAATAATGTCTTCGGTAGAGATAAAGGTGAGGTTAAATATGACAAAGAGGGACTTAGCAACATTTATGAATTAATCAATAATGTCGATTTTTTAGTAAAAAGTATCGCTAAAGGAAAGGAAGAAATTCTACTAGATGAGAAAGTTTCTCACCAAGTGACAAATTTTATTAGGTAAAAAAGATGTTTAATAATTACAAAGATGAATTAGCAAATAAAGTTATTTATCAAATATACACTCGCAACTTTACGCGCGAAGGAACATTTAATGCTATAAGCGAAAAATTAGATTATCTAAAAGATTTAGGTGTAGATATAATCTATTTATTACCAATCTCTCCAATCGGAAAATTAAATCGCAAAGGTAAACTAGGAAGCCCTTATGCTATTGAAGATTATTTAGCGATTAATCCTGAATTAGGCACTTTGGATGATTTAACTAATTTAATAATCAATACTCACGCAAAAAAGATGAAAATCATCATTGATATCGTCTTTAATCATACCTCGCGCGATTCAAAAATTTCTTTAGTTCATCCAGATTGGATGTATCGTGATAAAAATGGCCAAATGGCTAACAAGGTGGGTGATTGGTCAGATGTTTACGATTTAGATTTAGAAAACGATGAACTATGCAATTATTTAGTTGATGTAATCGATTATTATAGTTCTTTAGGAATTGATGGATATCGTTTCGATGTCGTTTCATTATTGAGCAGAAAATTTTTAGAAAAATTACAAAAAATGCTCCTAGAGAAATATCCAAATACAATTTTATTAGGAGAAAGTGTGGAACCTAGTTTCAATGGGTATTTAAGGAGTCGTAATATTAGTTGTTTAAGCGATGGTGAATTGTATCAACTAGGTTTTGACATGTTATATATGTATGATTGTTATCCATATCTTCGCTCCTATTTAGAAAACGGCAATTTAAACGATTTAAATGTTTTTAAAATGGCGCTTTTGCACGAAAACAGTGCAAATCCTAAAGATTCTTTACGAATTCGTGGTCTAGAAAACCATGATCAAAAACGCATCTACGAATTTAGTAAAAAGAAAAATATAATGATGTCTTTAGCCGCTATGACACCTTTTATGAAAGGTCCAATGTTTATTTATAACGGCTTAGAAACCAAAGCTAAAAAGGTCTTAAATCTTTTTAACAAAGATTCACTAGATTGGTCAATTGATGAAGATTGGTTCAACTTTATTAGAAGACTAATCGTTTATAAAAAGGATCAAATTAGTCGCGAACTTCTCTTATCGCTCCCTTCATTAAAAGATGGCGCTTATTTATTAATTACTAACTATTATTCAAATGGTCAAAAAGCTTATGGAATTTTTCCATTAAAAAACAATGTAAAGATTTTTGATGATGATTTAGAAGATGGGATTTATATTAACTATTTAACGAATAAAGAAGTTATCATCTCCAACCATCTTCTTAAAACATCTTTACCCTTATATTTATTTAAAAAATGAAATGCGTCACATTTAATGTCAATGGTCTAAGAGCCATTTTAAAAAAAGATTTTATCAAAGATTTCCAAGCGCTTAACGCTGATATTTTTGTTTTATTAGAAACTAAACTAAGCGATGAGAATTTTCCTTTTTATATAGAAGGTTATCATGTATATTTTACTAATTCTAAAATTAAAAAGGGCTATTCGGGAGTCGCTATATTAACAAAAAAGGAACCATTATCCATCCATTATGGCTTAAAAGATCATCGCTATGACATAGAAGGAAGGGTTATCACTTTAGAATATCCAATGTTTTATTTTGTCGCTGCTTATGTTCCAAATAGCGGCGAAGCTCTTAAACGCATAAATTTTCGCTTAGAATTTGAAGACGAGATGCGTTCATATTTAAATGCATTAAATCTAAAAAAGCCAGTGATATACACTGGCGATTTAAATGTCGCACATCAAGAAATTGATTTAAAAAACCCACAAGCGAATCATTTGAATCCGGGTTTTACAAACGAAGAAAGAGAAAAATTTTCTATCTTGTTAGAAAATGGCTTTTTAGACACTTTCCGTTATTTACATCCCGAAAAAATAAAATATTCTTGGTGGTCATATCGCTATAAATCAAGAGAAAGGAATATCGGTTGGCGAATTGATTATTATTTAGTAAGCAATTGCTTGAAAGAAAAGATTAGATGCGCTGAAATAATAAATGAAATTCATGGGTCGGATCATTGTCCGGTTCTACTAGAAATAAATATTTAAAAAATATCGAAATTAGCCTTTAACCATTTTTTTAATAATAACGGCCAAGAACTCACTAATTCAATAACATTATCTTCAGTTCCAGGATTATTGAATTTATCGCCCAGCGATAAGCCATGCTGACCCAACGAAAAGATATGCAATTCAATATTGACATGGTGCTTTTTAGCACTTAAAGCGAGCAACAAAGAATTTTCTATTTCAATCAAGTCATCCTGATAAGTCGCATAACAAAAAATAGGTGAAATCTCTTCGTGTATTTCTTCAACTAAATTTGTTAAAGAGATTGCTTCTTTGCTATTGACGTCACTTAAAAGATTATCGTAAGTCTTTCCGTGCGTTATTGCTCGATGAGGGCTAGTTACTGGATAACATAAAATGAGACCACTAATCTTAAAAATTTCTTTCTTTAAATGATGTTTATCTAAAAAATCTTGATGATTTGTTATCGTTTGAGAATTAAGAGCGAGATGCCCTCCAGCACTTGAACCAATAATGAATAATTTATCACTTAATTTTACTTCTTTAAAATCTTCTTTAATGAATTTTAAAGCTTGATAAACTTCCAGGATTTGCGTAGGAAATGTCTTAGGATAAACCGAATAATTTAAAACGAAAGCAACAAACCCTAATTGTGAAAAATAATTCGCATAGCTTTCCCCTTCACGGTCGCTGGCCAAAAATCCATAGCCACCACCGGGTAAAATTAAAATCGCATGATAATTATCCCTTAAAGCGTTGCTAGTAAAAAAATATTCAAGTTTTAAATAGTTATTTAAGTATATTGTTTTATTCATCTAATAATTCTAACTCAACATTCGCCATAATTAAATCATAGAAATGTTGATAACCTTCTTTGTTGGGGTGAAGACCATCGGCTAAATATAAAGCATAATCATCACCATATAGCGACATCACATCTAAATAGTTCAAATATGAACGACTAGCAATATAATTACTTACAAAAGTATTAGATAATGAATGATCATCCCAATTCGCAGCAAATAGACCAGTGCAACGCGTAATTGAAAAATAATAAATATTTGAATCAGGAAAGTAGTGATGCAAGTCTTCTAATAACGATAAAACATTAACGCCACAATCGAGACCGTTTTCGTAGTTATCGTCGACATTATTGATACCAATATTGACGATGATGTTTTTTGGTACATCAAACATATTAAGCAAATCGTTTTGAATAAAAGGTCGCAAGTGATGAGTTTGGGTCGCGCTTATACCAGCATTAAAGACATCGTACCCCTTAAAATCTTCTTTAAAACTTCGGTTATTAACATTATTTCGCCAAAACTCAAAGAAAGAATCACCTAAAAATAACGTCGCGTTACTAGAAGAATCATCTTGTCGATATAAAGTGTGAATATTATTAACTTGATTAACAAAATTATAGTTTTCTACACATTGCACCGTGAAAGTTTTTTCAAAATTTTCACTTTTAGCATTAATTGTCGCCCTTCCTGGTTTTACATAAGTAATCACATCGCCAACAATTTCGACAATATCGCTTTCCGATGAATAAACAAAATGTTCAAGCTCCGCTCTTTTTGCTACACTAAAAATTGGTCTCACTTCTAATGAGGAATATGTTGAACCATATAAATACATCTTACCAAAATAGACTTGACCTAAAGGTACTTCCATAGTCGATTCACTATTAGATTGACTAGATTCGCTAGAAAGATTATTATCGGCACAACCACTACCCATTAAACTAATTACCCCTAGGGATAAACAAAATATTTTTTCTAGTTTAAACATCATTTAACCTCGCCTTAATAAACGCTAAAATTGGCTACTTCTCCACTCGCGTTCATAGCCATAAATCCAACCTTACCAGAAAGAGGACCAACATTTAAGGCAGTTGAAATAACTTCTTCCTCACCTAAAAAGACGGTAATTGTGTTGTTATGAAGTTCAACATAAAGGTCATAGCTACGATTTAATGTCACATCTAAATCATAACTATCAATAAATTCAACATTATTAAAATCAACATAGTTTAGGGTCAAAGAACCATCTTCCAATTGTAGACGATAGCCATTAAATGAGTTCGCATTGCTACCGCGATCAGCGTCTTCACGATAAGCTTGCGATAAATATTGGGCATTAAATAATAAGCCAACATAACCACTAGTCGCTAGTGAGTTAACTTTGACATTAGCCTCAATAGTATAGGTGCCGCTAACATAATCGTTATTATATAAAGCACCCGCGGCACTTTGTTCATTAAAAGAAACGCTACTACCGTTAAAGGATAGATTACCGACAGTTGTATAATTCGTCATAGAAGCAAAATCTAAATCAAATTCAGGTGAATCATAGCAAGGTTTGAGTTCAATTTTAGAAAAAGAAATCTCCTCACCAACATTATAAACACTTAAATAATGTTGTCCTTCTGGAATATAAATATCATTTAGTGAAATGGTGACATCGCCGTTTCTAAAAACAGGGGTTTGACCTTCGAAAGTATAATTAATAATTTCCCCATCATCCAAACGAATGCCAACAGTCTTATTCAAATTAGCGGCCGGTAGGCGGAATTCTAAATTGTAGAATTCAGTCGCACTAGAAGGAATATAGACGCGATAAACTGCTCGATCGTTTTGATTTTTTAAATTTAAATTATAAGAATATGTATCTAAATATTCTCCTTCTTCATTAACTTCCACCAAAGAAGAACCGTTAGTTAAATAAGAGCGCTCTTTGTCATAAGCGTTAGCTAAAATGATGTCGGTGTTATAAGCTAAATTATCACTAGAGCCATTACCGACATTAGAAAAAGCTAGATAACCATATTCATCAAAATCGTCTTCACTAATGCCGACCTTCCCGCCTTTAAATGAACAAGTGACATCATTAGCCATTTCCATCGTATCAAAATAAATATCCATCAAACCATCGCGATAAGATAAACGCACAGTGTGATTAACATAAGGGTCAATATCGCTATTAAAATAAATAGATGCTACTTCACTAGCGCTACCATTATTAACACTATAAACATCTAAGGTGCAATCATCAGTAATTTGAGCATATCCATAATTATTATCGTCATGATAAGAGAAAATCATTTTTCCGGTGCCACTAACATTATATTCAGCACTGAAAGTGTCTTCGCTAGCAAAATTAGATAATAAGAAATCACCATTTCGCGACATACCTTCACCTTCATAGGAAGAAAATTCAGGCAAATTAGGCGCGATATTTTCTTCGACACGCACACTATTTGCAACCATTCTCGAACCATTAAACGATAAACGAGAAAAATTATAAAATCTTTGATTCGAGCTCGTTAAATTATGATAAACAATATAGTATGAATCTAAATCTGGACCTAAAACTGTCGAAGAATGACCAGTCGCCATAAATTGACGATTATCGGTATTCACTAAAACGTGACCTTTGTTCGTATAAGAAGAATTTTTCATAATATCTTCACCACTAGGAACAAAAGCGTAGTCAACGCGATAAGAGGGGGTCAAATAATGAGAACCAGTAAAGGTTAGATAATAGTTACCATCTTTCTTTAACATATAAGGTCCTTCATTCCAACCACCGATTTTAGCTTCGAGCAAAGTTACTTCTCGTGTCGAACCGTTTTCAGCTTTTAAAGAATAGAAATCCTTTTCCATTTTGGTGATATTGATGCCACCAGCGCCAGCGTAAAACATATAAACTTCATCTTCGCCATCATTATTATCGATAAAATAATGACCATCGATGCTATGTCCAATATTGCCGCTAACAGCTTCAAACGGGCCATCGGGAGTTCGACTTTTTAAAACGTAATGTCCATTGCCAGAAGGAGACATTATCATATAAAAATAACCATTATAATATGTCACTTCTGGAGCGAAGGGATTGCTACTAGCAGGGCGATTAGGATCGCGCGAATAATCATAAACATATCCTGGTGTTAATTCACCATTATTAACTTTCTCCCAATGAATCATGTCTAGTGATTGATAGCCGCGAACAAATCCATTTGAAGTTGTCGCGTATAAGTAATACATACCATTATAACGGAAGACGAAAGGATCAGCAGCTAAAGTTGCCTCACCACCTCCGACTGCGGGAACAGCGATGCTATTATCATAAAAATCATAAATTTCATCATGTTCGCTTAGTAAAGAATCGCTCGGCGGCGTTAGTGATTCGCTCGAGGATGAATTATGATCATCGCAACTAGGAATCACTAACATCGCTAAAAGGAGAAAAAAGATCGACTTAATATTCATTTTCATAATTTAATACCCCATAACTATAATTTCATTTAATTGAAAATCATATGAATTATCAAAACCAATAACAATTGAATCGGTTAAAACATCTTCAGCTAAATCAAAGGCAAAGGAAGTGCAAGGATTAACAAATTCATAACGATTATTGATGTGACTATTTAAAAATTGTCCATCTAAAATTGCTTGATTATCGCTAAACTTAATAAAACTTATTTCTTCAATAAAATAATCAAAATATGCCGAATTATAAATTAAGATACCACCAACATGATATTCTCGGTCAAACTGAAGCTTGACATAAGAAGTACGACTTAAAGAAGCTTCTTTGTCTTGTTCGGCTGCTAAATTGTAATGTTCAACGATAAAATTATCATTTAATCTTTCAGGATTGGTGACACCTTCACTAGCAATTGCAGCACCTAGGGCAATATTGGAATAACCGCTAAGTGCACTAGGAAGAGGCATCACCGCATAAGAAGGACCATGAACATAAGGATTACCTTCCTCGTCAAAGAATAAATAATCAATACCGACACCTCGACCGCTAGAGATATCTTTACGGTTGACTAAAGCATGATAAGCAATCATATATTGTTCGCCAACTTTAAAAATAAAATGATGGGCAGTTCCACCCATAAAGCCCTGCCATTGGTTATATGTAGTTCCACTTTTTGTGCCACCATAACCAAATAAAATATTCGTCCAATAGCCTCCGCGAGTATAAGGTTTAACATATGTTCCTAACGGCGAATCGCTCAAGGCATAACAAACGGTGTAATACATATCAGGATAATGGTTGACGCTATAAGAGAGCATATATTTACCAGCGGGAGTTTTGGTGACTTGTGGACCCTCAGCAACTCTAAAGCCCTGGAAGCATTCCCAAGTTAAAGTTTTATCGTATTCATTATCAGGTGATAAAGCTCCCGGTCTTAATAATATTTGATAACTATCCCAATCAGGTGTCACGGGGTCAATCATTTTTACCCCGACGATATATTGCATGACATTCGTATCATATATCGAATAATACATATAAATATCTTGGCCATCCACTAATAGTGTCTGATCTAATATGCTAATCTTTCCGCGATCGATATCCCAAAACATCCCATCGGCTTTACCATCAAGGTATTTTCCATTCGCGTCTTCGCCTTGATATTCTTTAAAAGGGCCTAAAGGATTATCGGCAGTCGCAACCATAATTGCACTATTAGTAGAGACGCCACTGCTACCGACATTTTTGGCGGAATAATACAAATAATAAGTATCATCAAATTTATATAATTCAGGAGCGAATAAAGAATCATTTCCCCACGAATCTTCACTCGGCTTAAAGACATCGTGATACGCTATATAATTATTAAAATCGCTCGTCGTATAGCAATCGAATGATTTTGCTCCCGTTCGATCAGTTGTCCCATAAATATAATATAAACCGTCCTCATAAAATACAGCTGGATCAGGGAGACGAATTTCTAAATCGTTACGATAGAATTTTTCTTCGTTATAAGCGAAATTATTATCGCTATTTAAACCATAATCTTCGTATTCTAAATTCGTAGAAGAAGGGCGGATTTTATCTTCTTCACTCAAAGTAAGGGAAGGAGCATTCGATGATTCCTCACTAGCAGGGCAACTAGTTAATAAAACCATCACTAAAGGTAAAAAAACAAAACCTTTTTTCATAATTAATTACTCATCTAATAAAGCGGGACCTTCTAATTCAACCCCGTAAGAAGGTTTTTTACCTTCGACATAAGGGAAACCATTATCATCCCATAACAAACGATCCATCATCAAATGACGAGTGGCGTAATTATCGCGTTCGACATAGGCATGATAGACCATCCAATAATCTCCGCGATCATCTTGGAAAACTGAACAGTGACCTGGGCCTGCAAAAGGATCGCCGCCTTCATAGTCAGCGCACACTACCGTCGTGCCGTAATTGTTGTTATTATGGGCGATTGGACGACCCTGCGCATCCATATATGGACCAGTGATACTAGTTGATCTAGCAGCGGCTACATTATAGGAGCTATCGGTACCATCACAACAAGTGCCATGACTACCAAAGTAATAATAATAACCATCTTTCTTAATGATATAAGAACCTTCAAAGCTACCCGCATTCCATTGGCCATAGGTGCCTGCAATTAAGGTTTTATGTTCTCTTTGATAGGCTGCACCATTTAAAAGCGACATACCATCGCTACTTAGTTCAATTAAATCAATGCCTTGGAAAGAGCCAACCGCCATATAGACATGTTCATCTTCGATAAAAATGCATGGATCGATCGCGTTTGCTAAACCGATTTCACCACAGGTAAATAATTTGCCTTTATCTTTATAGGGTCCAGCAATTTCATCGGCAACAGCATAGCCAACACCAATCGCATTGCCCCAACCGCTAAGTGAATAATAATAAATCCATTTATCTTTAATCTTCACAGCATCAGGCGCCCAAACTGAAGGTATTTTGTCGCTAGGTGTCGTCGGTGTATCACCCCAAGTGGGTCGAGGAATAACCGTTTCTAAATGGACTTCCCAATTGACACAGTCGGTTGAACGGAAACATTTACCACCACCATTGCCGGTAGTAAAAATATAAAAATAGCCGTCATCGCCGCGAACAATTGATGGGTCAGGAGCTTCTGACATATATAATTGTCCACCAGCTGTACGAGGATAAATAGCGTTTTCATAATATTCGCTATAATAATTGCGATCATCGACACTCGAGGAATTATTTGAACCTCCGCCACTACTATCCTCGCCTTCGTTTGTCACGCAGCTCGACACAAAAGACGTAGTAGCAATTGCCATCACGCCCATCATTGAAACAAATTTCTTATTCATTTTTTCCTCCTCCTAAATTTGAAATTTTTAAATTTTTATAATAACCGCTCGCATGGTAAGAATATAATCCTACCGCACCGCGTAAGTTATTCGATTTAATCGATGTTCTTAAAAGTTCTTTTTCATTTAAATAAAAGATTAAAAGATTATCGCTTTTGATAACTTTGATATTTTGAGGTTTTAAAGAATTAACTTTTTTTGATAGCAAAATTTCTTTTTGATCGAAATTATTATCGATGATCTTCAAATGATGTCCTTCTAGATTAATAAGATAACCATCCAAGGAATAAGGACCTTCATAAGCATTATTCTCACCGTAATTTTTATTTAAGATTACCAAGGAGATAAAATGGCCTTCGCTTGTAATGCTTCTTAAATTAAAAGTGCATGCCAAAATAAAATTTTCATAAATGTCTTTAGTGAGCACGATATTGCGGTCGTTTTCAAAATAAAGATAATCATTAATGATGAGGTAGCGATGAAAAATATTGAAATCATCTTTATTAAAGCTATTAAAGTTAATGTCTAAATCGCGGCTAATCGCAAAATGTTCATCTATTTTTATTAGATTAATCTTATCGATTATCGCGCGACTTAATTTAATCTCATTAAGCCCTGCTTTTAAAAAGAAAGCTCCTAAGGAATGTAAACCCTTATTCAAGGAATTAAAACGATATTCTTTCTTATTGATAAAGATTGAAAAATCAGTAATATTATCATTTAACAAAACATCAAAATGATATTTATCATCGCAAATTTTCTTCACCCTATAAAGTGAATATTCTTCGTCTTTATCATTAAATAAAAAAGGGATAATGATATCGACTTTATTTAAGGAAGCATCGCTATTACCAAAACTATATTTTGAATAGTTGAAAGAAAGGATATCGTTTTGTTCTTCTTTTAAATAACCAATCTTATTATTGAGTGAGAAATCTAATTTAAAATGCGTCACAAGTTCAATATTATCTAAATAAATATTCAATAAATTATCGCGTTTTTGCACTCTTAAGGTATGCAAAACACCAATATTTATTTTTTTCTTAAAGGGGATGATTTGCGATTTTAAAATAGCTTCATCCGAAAGTCTTCTTTTTCTAATCGCCAAATGAGAAGAAGAGAGTTCGAAGGTGATAGACGAATCGATTGTTAAACTCAATAAAATTCTTGGAGCGTTTAAAAAAGATACTTCAAAAGAATAATCATTTAATTTTTGATCTAGATAGATATAATTTCCCTCTTGTAAATAGGATAATTTTTCCCCTTGAAAATTAAAATCACAATCGCGAAAATCATGGTAATCATTAACATACATTTTTTCTTTATCAAACACTAAACGCGAGATAGATAAATGGCGATGATTATTTTCATCTAAATGATGATAGGCAATATAATAGGAATCTAAATCAGGACCTAAAAAGAATGATGAATGACCTAAGCCACAAAATTCTCGACGCGTATTTAATAAAAGAAACTGGCATTTAGAAAAACTATTAGCCTTTAATTTATCGCTAGATAAATAAGCGACGCGATAGGCACTAGAAAGAAAATGCGTGCCGGTGAAGGTTAAATAATAGCGGCCCATTCTTTTTATCATCATCGGACCTTCATTCCATCCACCTAGTTTTGCCTTATTAATATTAAAAGAAGAAATTTGGCCATTTTTATTAAATTTTAAACGATTGAAATTATCTACTTTGTCGATTATGATGCCATTTTCATCTGCTCTTAATAAATATTTTTTAAAATCGCTATCGACAAAATACGAGCCATCAATCATTTCGTGAAGATTTTCGCTGATTTTTAGATAAGGACCAATCAAAGACGATGATTTTAAAACGATATGACCACCACCATTAGGGGAAGTAATCAAATAATATTCACCATCAAAATAAAATATTTCTGGAGCGTAAAACGATAAATCATCGTCTTGATAGTAAATATAACCGCGGGGATTAATTTTATTATCGACCGGATAATAATTGATTAAATCTTCACTCACAAATGAGCGAATGCCTTTTTGAGAAGTAAAGATGAGATAATATCGACCTAAATAGCGATAAAAGAAAGGATCAGCGACTTCTAAGGAACCCACTTCATGAAAGATGAATGAATTGTGTTCAAAAAGAAGTCGCTCCATTATTTAAATTATTGTTTCTCCACTAGAAGCATCAAAGATATGAAGTTTTTCTTTGTTGCAAGTTAATTCGACCTCGTCATGGGCTTTTAGCGATTTGCGACCATTGACTATTTTTGCTAATAAATCGACACCAGCAAAAGGTGCATGAATTAACGCTTCATTACCCATAAGTTCAACAACTTCAATTTTGACTTTAAAATTATCGGTCTTCGTTTCTTTATTATATTCTCTAGCTAAATGAATATTTTCAGGACGAATACCAACTTTAATCATATGTTCGCCTTTTAAGGCGTCTTCGTATGTCTTTTTAAGATTAGTTAAATATTCATAGGGATCGCCGATTTCTAAATCGGGTAATTTATGTTTAACTTGAACATTTTTAATCTTATTAGATAGACGAGCAAAGATGTTCTCATGCTTACGACCATCATAGGATAATTCTTTAACTTCTTTATTTTCTTTATTTTCTTTTTCAAAAGCTTGAGCAGAGAAAATCTTTGCAATATCAGATTTATGAATCGATTCATAATTCTTTAATAAGCTTTCTAAGATGTCGTAAGTTTCAACGACATCGCCATCAAATTTATCCGCTTCGCTAGTAAACTTTTTAGCTTGCTCAGTCGCTTTAAACAAATTAGTGGAACTATCTTTTTTCGAAAGTTTAATCTTTTCAAGCATGAAATCAAAGTTAGTAATGATTTCATCTTTTTTATTAATGAAGTCGCTACGAGCAAGTTCTTTAATATAGTTAAAAATATTTAAACATTGCACTTCCACCTTCTTATCTAGGGTGATTAACATTTTTTCGCATTCCATGATTTTGCGCTTATAGAAATCATCATGAATCTTTTTAAAATCTTTACCTAAATCGACAGAATAACCGTTATTTAATGTCAATTTATTTTTGTTGATATTCGCTTCTAAAATATTCATCGAAGGCGAGCCGATAAATGTAGCCACAAAAAGATTCGAAGGATGATCATAGACATATTGCGGCGTGCCAACTTGTTGCACCCATCCTTTAGACATAACGACGATTTTTGTTCCCATCGTCATCGCTTCAGTTTGGTCATGTGTAACGTAAATTGTCGTCGCTCCAATGCGTTCATGGAGCAAAACGATTTCCGAACGCATTTGAACGCGTAGTTTCGCATCTAAGTTTGATAAAGGTTCATCCATCAAGAATAATTTCGCGTTCCTAACAATCGCTCTACCTAAAGCGACACGTTGCATTTGACCGCCAGAAAGTTCTTTTGGACGGCGATCTAAATAAGGTCCTAAATCGAGAACATTAGCAGCGTTAAAAACTTTCTCGCGAATTTCTTCTTTATTGAGCTTAACTTTTTTGACTAATGGTTGATTGTTATCGTCTAAGATTTCATATCGCTCGTTAATTTTGATACCTTTTTCTTTTATAGAGGCTTCCTCGCTAGCGATGCGTTCATTTAATTCTTTAATCTTTATAGCGATATTATTTTCGATTTCAGCGTTCGATAATGTACGATATTTACGAAGTTCACTAATCGTTTGAATTTCAACGTGATATTTATTCGCTAAATCCTCATAACTCGCATCTTTATCTTCGAGTCTAAATTCATCGAAATGATTTTCCAAAATATCTAAAATTTGGTGATTGACTTTCAAAACCTCATTAACTTTAATTTCATGCTTTTCATCAAGCGAATCAACGATTTCAAAATGGTCGTTAATAAATTTACCACTATTTTTAATATCTTCTTCGCGCGAGACTATTTCCGCTTTTAATTTGGCGAGTAAATTAGTGATGTCATTCGCATCGCGCTTAATTAAAATAACGTTATTTTCGCAAATAAAACGTGCAGAATTGAGATTAATTTTTAATTTTTTAGCAACAAAAGAAGCCTTGTCGCGTACTTTAACTTTTGGATCATAGGCATCGTCTAAAGCGTCTAAGATGTCTTCGTAACGCTTTTCTAATAAATAGATTAATTCGTGATTACGAAGTAAAATGACATCGATAGACCCATGCTTAGAACCATCATAAACAATTTCAAATTTATCATTCCAAATTGTATTATTCTTTCTTAAATTCGCTTCTTCTTTTTCGATGCGTTCTTTTGCTAATATCTCGAGGCGCGTGCGATTAAGAGATAATTGATCAATCACTTGACTAGCAAAGCCTAGTAATTCTTTACCAACTTTAAAATCAACCTTTAAAGCTTTAGATAAATAACGTATTTTATTAATTTTTTTATCATCTAGATTTAAAGAATTAATAATTGCGACGCGCGCTTTTGAAATATTATTTAAAATATCGATTAATTGATGACTATACTTAAGTTTATAATTGACAACTACTTTCGGGTATTTCCTCACTTTTAAAGGGAAGGCGATGTTATCATAAACGGTCATTTGAGGATAGAGGGCATAACTTTGGAAGACCATCGAAATATCGCGGTTTTTGCTTTCGAGATAATTGCTTAAAACTTTATCGATATATAAATAACCACTAGTGATATCTTCTAAACCAGCAATCATTCTTAAAGTTGTCGATTTACCACAACCACTAGGCCCAACTAAAACGACAAAATCATGCTTATCGATATCGAGATTAAAATCATAAACCGCCTGCACTCCATTAGGGTAAATCTTATTGATATCTTTTAAAGAAACAAAAGAAGTGACATTCGTATCTTGTATGCGGTGTTCATTTGCTTTTAAAATGCGCCTTGCTTCTTTCTTTGAGACAACCATATCGCCACGAATTTCATTTGCCATTTTATTTTCCTCCTAAAGAATCATTCAATTCCTTGATGTATTTGGGATCGACTTTGTATTTGCGATCATAAGTCATCAAACCATTAATTTCTTGTTCAACATCACTAAATTGGGTATAACAAATACCTTCGATACATTGCGATTTACTAATCGCTAAATAAATGCGCTTTAAATCGGCTTTATATTCATCTAGGTTTGCCGAGGTAGTATATCCCCAATCTTGTCCGTTATATGCTTGCACGCGATAGGCTACACCACCAAATTCTGTCAATAAAATCGGCTGACCTTCGTCAAGATAGCCAGGAAGAAGAATATAACGATTGATATTTTCTTTACGCAAAATCTTTTCGCGTGTCGATAAAAGATCTTCAAAGCGTTTTTGCTTTGCTTGTTCATCTTTTGCCCCGTGATCATAATTATGAATTGTAATTAAATCAGTTTTGCAATGTTCCCAACCATCATTAGAAATAACTAAGCGTGTATCATCGAGCGATTTAATTAGATAATATAAACTTAAAGCATGTGCTTGAATAATTTTTGAATTAGGAATGCCTTCGATTCCCCAAGATTCATTTAAAGGTGTGTAAGCAATAATCGATGGATGATTATAGTTTTCTTTAACAATGTCAATCCATTCATTGAGCATTCGACGGGGATTTAAAGAAGTATAGCCATAGGCGCTGCCTTGCTCTTGCCAAACAATAAAGCCCATTTTGTCGCACAAATAAAGGAAATATTGATCTTCAACTTTTTGATGAATGCGACAACCATTGAAGCCCATCTCCATCATATAGCGAATATCTTGCTCCATCATCTCAATAGTTGGATAAGTTAAGATTCCTTCGATGTTATAGCCTTGATTTAAGACTAACTTTTGGTAAACATATTCGTTATTAATGTAGACCTTTTTATCGCGCGTTTCGATTTTGCGTAGACCAAAATATGAATAAACGACATCTTTTAGTTGATGACCTTCATCATATAACTCAATCTTTAAATCAAATAAGAAAGGGTGCTGATAAGAATATAATCGTCCGTTAACGAAATTCTCATCTAATTTAAAATTATAAAAATCTTTATTTTTCTTAATCGGCATTTCATAGTTAATCGCGCGATGAGAGTCACTCACGACAAAATTGGCATAACCACTAGAAAAATTAGTTTCTAAATCGATGGTCACTTCTAAATTATCGACATCGGTTTTAAGATAGAAATTTTCTAAATGTTTTTCATTAACCACTTCGAGAAAAACGGGCTTATAAATCCCAGTTGTTCTCGTATACCAAATCGCATGTCCAATGAGTTCCCAATCTTGTTTACCACGTGGAATCGATTTATCTACGCTAGGATCATAGCAATAAACGACGAGAATATTGTCTTCTTGCGATAAGTAATCCGTTAAATCCGCGTAAAACATTCCCGCTGCTCCATAATGGGTCTTAATCATCATTCCGTTAAGATAAACTTCGCAATAATAATCGACACCCATAAAATTAATTAAAAGTCGTTCATCCTCTTTTAAAGGAAGATGATCGAGTTTTGTTTTATACCAAACATGATCATGAAAGGAAGTATCACCGATACCACTTAGTTTAGCTTGAAAGCAAAATGGCACATTGATTTTTTTATCATAGTGATGATTGTTAAACCATTTTTCCTTATGTCCAACATTTAAATCATCAAAAGCAAATTCCCATTCTTTGTTTAAGGAAATGAAAGAATCTCTTCTTTTTAATGGACGTGGATATTCATTACGCATCTTTTTTACCTCTTTATGCCTGCACTAGACATACCTTCTATAATCTTATTTTGAGCAATTAAATAAACGACTAAAACTGGTAATAAACAGATGACACCACTAGCGAGCGCGCTACCAATTAAGTCAGATGTTCGCGAATTGTTAATGATATATGAAATACCTACTTGCAAAGTCCAAAGCTTTGAATCTTGTGTACCAAATAACATTTGTGGCCACACCAAATCATTCCAGCCGCCCATAAAGCCAAATAGACCTTGAACATATAAAACTGTTTTACCTAATGGAAGAATAATTTTTACGAATATTTCAATGTTAGAGCAACCATCCATTTTAGCAGATTCGACGAGCTCTTTTGGAATACCTTCAAAGAAAGTTTTAATTAAATACATGCCGTAAACGCCACATAAAGACGGAATAATTAAACCTAACATCGAGGTATTTAATCCAGTATGGAAAATCGTCGTTTGGTTACCGATGCTAGTCGCAGTGCCAGGAACGACCATACTGGCAATTAAAATAGCAAATAAAACTTTGCGATATTTAAAATCGACAAAGACAAAGACATAAGCAGTTAATGAGGCGATAAATAAATAAAGTAATGTCCCTCCTATAGCCGAATAACAACTATTTAAAAACCAATAGCCAATTTGAGCATCTTGCGAAGTATTATGAACGACATCATCTGGATAAATCCCTAGCAAAATCATCTTGTAGTTTTCAAGGGTAAAACCACTATGAGGCGGAAAGAGTTCACCAGGATAATAAGTCGTATCATAATGACCTCTTAAAGAACCAAATATCATGATGATAAATGGTGAAATCCAAAGTAAACAAAATAATGTTAAAAAGATAAAGGAAATTATTTTACTATAATTAACTTTTAATTTTGGAGCCTTACGATTATCTCTAGTGGGTAAGGCAAAATATTGAATTACGCTACTTCCTTCCATCGTAAAAACTCCTTCTTTAAGACCGCGCCACTTTTCTTATCGCGGGTAAAATACATTTGAACGCCAGTAATGATGGCTACTGAAATAGCAAAGATAATACTAGCAGCCGCCCCTAAGCCATAAAGGTTTGTACGGAAGTTCGAATTATTTGCAACGATATCTTGAATAAAATAAATAATTGTCGAAGTCTTACCACCAGCTGGTAAAGCCGCTAACCAAGTAAAATCGGGGCCACCGCTTGATAAGACATAGTTTTGACCATATAAACCCATATAACCAATAATAGTCGTAAATAAACACAAGACTAATTGACCTTTAATTCCTGGAATCGTCACTTTCATCATTTTCTTAAAGGCACCACATCCATCGATACTAGCGGCCTCATATAAAGACTTAGGAATGTTTTGTAGACCAGCTGAGATGATGATGAAGTTAGAACCCCATCCACCCCAGAAGCACATTAAGAAAATTGGAATCCATGCGTAAGCAACATCGAAAGTGATATCACCGATTTTAAAAGTAAACCACGATTCAAGGAACCACTCGGTTGGTCCAATCCCTGGGAACCAAGTTGCGAGTAAACCATGGGTTTGCGGCGGTAAAAACAAAAGAACGAAGACTGTGCCGGCAGCGGTTAAAGGCACGATTGATGGCATATAAATTAAGCATCTAAACACCTTATAACCAATTGGTTTAGAGTTGACTAAAATAGCTAATAAAGTAGGAACAATAACGGCGACAGGAACCATAATAATCGCAAAGATTATCGTGTGTAAAAATGATCGCCAGAAAGCTTCACTAATTAAGCCATAGGCTTTATTTCCTGTTGTGCCAAAAATAATCTTATACCATAAAAAATCATTTAATGTTTCAGCACCTGGTGAAGATAATTTGTAATTAGTGAGCGAAATATAAATGCCATAAAATAAAGGATAAACAAAGAAGATGAGGAAGCAAATCATAAAGGGAGAAAGGAAGAGGATTACCAATCCATATTTTTTTAATAACGAAATGAATTTCGAATGTTTTTTAGAGTATTCTTCTAAAACGACTGCCTTACTCCCCATAATTTGCTACTCCTTTATTTAAAGAATTAGATTACTTTTAGAAAATACCGCTAGACATTAAGTCGAGCATCGTTTGAGCACTGGTGACAGTTTCATTCATCGCTTGAAGTGCTCCGGCGGTATCAGTAATCGTGCCGCCTTTTAAGCCCATAATGACATTATTTACGCAGTTAGCGACGCAATCAAAGATTGTCACTTGATATGGCAATGCTTCCATCGAAATGACGTCTTCAGGAGAACCTAAGCCGCGAACGGTGAGGTTTTCAGCCATTAAATCTTGATAGCCTTGCGATTCATAAACATTTTTATAAGCAGGCATATGACCATAACGGCACCATTCTGCCAAACGATAGGAACCATCTTCCTCTTGACCTTGAGTATACCAATTGATGAATTCTAAACAGGCATAAATCTTCGTCAAAGAGGTAACTCTTGAAGAGATGCTAAAGGCATGGCCATTCGCGTACCATTTATGACCATTTTCACTACTTAAATTATCATCTAGCGTCCAAAAACCTGCTGAATTAACAGCAATCATTGGGTTAGAATAGACAGGATCATTTGCATCATCTTCCGTGACGCCTAAAGCCGAATTCGCAGTCTTTAATTCATCGTTATTCATATCATTATCATATTGACCATATGTCCACCAAGGACCTTCGGAGAACATGACTGTATTACCTTGTGAGAAGGATTCAACATTAGTGCCTGGCTCACCCATTAAACGATTGTTCCAGCGATCGACTAAATCAGTTAAGTATGTTTGGAAACCTTGATTTTGATGGAATTCAATTGTTAAACCATCTTCGCTAGCGAGGCGACCGCCATTGGCATAGATAGCACCTAAACCATCAGGATCGGTCGATTGGTTGAATTCTGGAAGGAAAACGCTAGCATTAACTTTCTTCCAAGCGTGATTTTGACCTTTGTTGAGATTGCGAACTAATAGTCCTTCGCTCGAATCAGCTTTTTGACGTAGACCTTCAAGTAATTGTTGATATTCAGCGCGCGATTCAGGAACAAAACGCGTATTATTGTCAAAGCCTAAATTATTTTTCTTAATGATATCTTGACGAATGTGGGTTAAGAAACCATGGGCATCCATTGGAATGCCATAGCGATGGCCATTATAAAATTGTGAACGATCGATATTTTCATAAGCTTGTGAAAAATCGTATTCATAATAAGATGACCATTCCGGATTTTCTAAAATCGAATCGATTTGACGAATCATTCCTTGATGAGCGTATTGCGCAGTTTTTTCATTATGCATAATGATTAAATCAGGGAAAGATTCAGGATCGTTCGCCCAAGTATCTTCTAAAGTGTTATAGAAGTCATAGTGACCAACATTGCGATAACTTAAAGCAATTTCCCCACGGTATTCGCGGTTGAATTCTTCAAAAAGAACTTTTTGCCCGGCTAAGTCGGGATCACCAACGATCGTCCAGACATAAATTTCTTCATTGGCAAAAATTACTTTATCCTCTTCCATTTCCACATCATTGACGATTGTGTCAATATCACTACCTCCACCAGAACCGCCACCGGTGCCACCACCACTGCTCGAACCACCTGGGCAACTAGTTAAAGCACAAGCTCCAGCAACTAGCAAAGCGCCTAAGGCAATAGGATAACTTTTATTAATTTTCATATTTCCTCCTTATGCGTCCATAAAATATGTAAACGCTTACATTATCATATTAAAAGAAAAATCTATGCATTTATAACATTAAAAATAATGAGGGAAAATCATAGATTTTATCGATATTTATTCAGCGTATTCTTGCATTTTATTTTTATCGATTACAATCGATGATGTTAGATAATCCATCAAAGAAAAATGACGGTGATTAAATAGGGCAACTAAGCCATTAATTAATAACAAACTTGCAAGAATTACTAAAAACCATCCGTAAGTGAAACCTGACCCTAATAATGGTAGATTAAAGGTTGTGAAATTAAAATTAAACATCGGTAATACTGGAATAAGAAGCGAGGATAAAGGGCTAATAAGTAATCCCCCTATCATCCTAATTAACTTAAAGTACCATTTAAGTTTTTGTCTTCTTTTCGAGATGATAGCAATACCCATCGCTAATTTACCTAAAGTAACCGCATCATTAAAAACTAATTGAGGCAAAACAATAATAATTAAGTAAGCGACATAACTTGTTAAAAGGAACGCTAAGTTGATGATATTACCTTGATTTGCATACGCTTCTCGATAAGGTAGATAGTGTTCCTCATAATATGGCGAAGAATTAATTAGAGTCAATTCAGCCTCTTCAATTGCATAGTAAAATAATTGTGAAATGTATTGATATTCGGATTCTCCCTTATCCTCTTCAAGAAAATAATAATGGTAGATCCGATTCGCCACATAAGGTCTTAAATAAAATAGCTCGTCCTCTTCACCAAAAATGAAATAATTATCAAATTGATTGCCAGCGTACCCCTTCATTAAGTTTTTATAATAAATTAGAGGATCGACGCCGCCAAAATCAATAAAAGCATTATTCGTGTTATGTTTAGGCACATACACAGTATAAAAATATGAGAGAAAATCCTCATTAATTGATGCGATACCGACATCTAAACATTCTTTAGGCACAACCGTAAAATCATTGTTCGCGTCTTTTTGATAAGATAAAGAGATATGTAGGCTTAATAATTTTAAAGCCATCGAATCAACATCATAACGAACCATTAAATCATCGTCGTTAAAATCGATGATATGCGTCTCATTCAAAAGATGATTATAATAAGCGATTTCATCTTTAACTTGCTTTTCATATCTTTGATACATTTGGTTATTTATGACGATTTGATTCGTTCCTAAATAAAGCAAAAGCGTCGTCATAAGTAATAAAAAGAAATCGATAATTAAAGCGATGAGACGCTTCGATAATGAAGCATCACCCTTATCTTTATATAAATCAATTCGCGACTTAAATAATTTCATTGTTTTAATAAAAGAGGCTATAGTTGCCTATAGCCCCACTTTTAAAATTTTACTTAATCAGCAGCCCAATTTTCAACAACTTTGTGTTCACTAATAGCATTGATTCTAGCATCGACTTCGTCTGCATCATCGGTCGCACTATAATTAGAGAAAACGACAGTTGAATTAAATTGGAAGAAACCAATATTACTATTTTGATCAGCAGCAATCAAAGTTGGTAAAATATCAAATTCACCAACATAAACATCATTGACATACATATAATATCTTAAGCCAGAACGGGCTAAACCCATCTTAAATTCAGTATTATAAGTTAAAACGCTTTCGTGTACATAGCAATTATCGACGTGACGAGCTTCGTCATTAGTGACTCCAGGATTCCAAGCCCAACCATCTTGACCTTGAACTTCACAAACACCAAAATTCTTCCATTCGCTATTATTATTATCACCAATTTCAGCATTCATAAAGAAGAAAGCGCGATTTAAAGAGCCGTCGCTAGCGCGTGAGAAAATGCCTACTTTCGGGAATTTTTCACTCGTTGTAACTTCCTTAATATTAATTGTGGTTTCCGCATACCACTTTGTACTATCGATGCCAGCTACCATTAAATCAGTCGTGACACCGCGGGTGGTAACATAAGGATTAGTTTCATCATTTTCATGAGTTAAATCGACACTTGCAAAACCGTCGGTGCGGGCAAAGAATGTTTCAATAACCGTCACATTAAAATCAGCATAGATTTCTTTACTAACTCGGCTAGAAATTCTAAATGTTCCAACTCCTGGAGCAATTGCAGTAAATTCGTCATCGTTAGCTTCAAAATATTCTTCACCATCGACGAGCGATAATTCAACGCGTCTTTGAGATGAAGGTAGACCACTAGGATGAATTTCATACATCGCATTTGTAATATAGATAATTTCGCCGACACCAACTTGATAATTTTGGTATTCATCAGTAATGGTAATCGATTGAATTGTTGAAGGCTCTTCCTCTTCCGAATCACCTTGCGAAATGCTAGGACCTTCACTAGTGCCACCACCACTAGAAGTAGTTGGATCATCGCAACCTACTAATCCAAAAGTTAGGGCAAATAATCCAAATAAACTACACAATAATTTTGTTTTCATATTTTCCTCCTATTTATCTTTAAATCTCATCATGAGATTAAAGTAATTCAGTTAAGTTAATATAATTAGAAATATCTAATTCATAGCTATCGTTGATGCTAGAAGCACCATAATAAGATGAGGAATTAGTTTTAGACGTACCATCGAACGAAACATCATTATACTCAAATAAAACTTTAAGATTACTTGTTTCAGTAAAACCTAAATCTTCATAAGAAATAAATAATTCCATCTTCATGCCATTTGCGACACCACCATTCATTTCTCCTTGAGTTTTTACTTGATGTGAAAAATTAGTTGTCCTGCCTTGAATAACTAAATTATTAGTAGGCATCGTAGATGTAATATTAGTTGTATCAAAGCCGCGATCGTAAACTCTTAATAGATTCGCGCTTGATAACATGATTGAATAACGATTATCTACATCGCTATCAGTTATATAAATTTCTAAATCGTCATTGACATTCATTTGACCTAAATCATTGTTATGCCAATCTTCTCCATCAGTTGAGATGTCATCATCATCGATATCTGTAGCAACAAATAATCCTTTGTCGCTATTAACCAATTTAACATTGACTTTTTCGCCAAGTTTAAATGCTTTAGCACTAGCGTAGGCGCTTTCGGATAAATCACCATCAACAAAAGGGGTTTCCTTAACATTAATTTCGATATCAAAATCGAAATGATGACCATTGTAATCGAAATTGACTTTGGTCGTTTTTATTCCGCTAGTTGAATCATCAAATTCTTCATAAGAAGAAACGGGAACAATTTCTTCTTCTCCATCTAAAAACATCACTTGAAGATATTGGGGTAAATTAGAAGAACCACCAATAGTAATCTCAATATTTTCTTCGGTAACTTCACTGATGACGCGGTTATCGGTTAAGGCGATTAATTCGCTAGCGACTCTTTTTCCTAATTCGATGGTACTACTAGCATCAAAATGCCAAGGCTCAAAATTATTAACATGTAAATCAGCGGTTTCAACAAAGATGGAATTAGTGTTTGTAGCGACTCTTTTTTGAATTACTCTAAGTTCATTGCCATAGCGAGCGCTATTAGTGAGAGACTCGACAATTACAAAGGGTAAATCGTCATCGCCAACATAGTTTCTAGTATCATGAATAAAGTTAGTAAAAACTGTTTCATAATCTTCCATGTTATCGCTAAATTTCGCGTCTTGTTCGCCATGAAGAAAAACGACACCATCGATTTTTACATCATAGCCTAATGCATTATATTCTTCGATTGCTTTATCGATTAATTGATAATAATTATTTGTCAATGGACCAACTTCTTCATTTAATTTCGGATTTGTCCTTACATCATTCAAATTGAGGTGAAGCGATGAATCTTTGACGCTTGTTTCACTCATCCAATGGTCATAAAAGGTTGAACCACAAGCCGAATATTTAACGATTGATGAACGCGGTTCATCGTATTCGGTTAAGCCATACCTTTTACCCATCACTTGCGCCATACCAACCTCAGGACCAAATTCAGTGGTACCATCGCCTAAAGAAGAGGTTACGTTTTGCAAACGAACATTATTTGGCTCATCGCCAACAAAACCCAAATTTTCCATCCGATAACCATCATTTAAAATTTGAACTAATTCGTTTTCAGCTTTATCGGCGGCGCTTAAGTCGCTATTGAGTGCTTTCCCTCGCGCGTTACTAGCCCCCGCTAAAATAACTAAGTGAACTTTATCATCCTCTGGGATTGTTTCAACGATACTAGTTGAACTACCATCACGCGAGGTTGATTCGCTATTAGGGTCATCGCAACTAGCAAGAAGGAACAATGATAAGCCAGCTAAAGCGAGCGGTTTAATATTCATAAGAAAAAACCTCCTTTATTTACATTTTTATTGTAAGGGCTTTCTTAAAGAGATTTTTACATTAAAAATAACGCTATAAAATATTAGATTTCATCGAAATTTATGAAAAAAATAATCCTAAATTAATGGAGGCGTAAATATAATGCAACGGGAAATGTTACATTCGCAAAAGATAGGCCGCTATCTTTACTTTCTAAACGGCGGACAATTAAATCAATCGATTCTTTAGCAATTTCATGATAGTTTGAATTGATGGAAGTAATGCGCTTTAACCCGCGAATTCGGTGAGCCAAAGCATCATAACCTACGATATGAACATCTTTAAATTTAGTGTCAATTTCGTCTTTACTAGTTGAGGCATTATATAAAAGATAGTAAGCTAGTTCGTCATTAAAACAAAAGATGCCATCATATCCTTGCTTAATAAAATAATCAGCATTAACTTCGTCGATACTTGAAACATAAATTTTATCAACATGCAAAGAATGTTCCTTTGCGACGCTATTAAAGCCGAGATATCTTCTTTCTGCACATTCGATATCTTTAAACGATAAGAAGCATAGCTTCTTACATTGATGTCTTTCAATTAAATATTCGCCGGCAAGCGCCCCTCCCCGGCGGTCATCTGTATAAATTTGATCAATATCAGCATTTTCTACTCTACGACCAACTAAGAGCATGGGAATTTTATATAACTTAGTTAAGTTAATCGCTTCCGGAAGCGGTTCAATAAAAGAAATAATTGCATCAACTCTTTGTAAAATGCATCTTTTGACGCCTTCAACATCTAAATGATTGCCATTAGAAACGACAACAGTGAAATTATATTTATCGCTATCTAAATATTTTAAAAATTCATTGCACATGATTGTGAAATATAAATTGTCGAAATTTGAACCTAAAAAAGCGATGTTCTTTTTGTAGTCTTTTTTAACAAATTCTTCGACGGCGTTAGGAGAATAACCCATTTCTATCGCTTTTGAACGAACTTTCTTTTTCATTTCTAAGGAGATATCATCGCAATCTCTTAAAGCGCGTGAGACGGTGTTGACCGAGACCCCTAATTCATAAGCTATTTCTTTTAATCCAACCGGTTTTAATAAACTCATATTATAAAATTAAACACAATTTATCTTCTTTGAAAAGAAGAAAAATTCGTTTGAAACCGTTATTATATAAAATAATAAAAAGATGGCTATTGCTAGCCATCCCTTTATATTAATATTCAATAATTAACGAATAACCAAGCTATTAATTGTGACATTAGTGTGGCTATTTCCACCAACATTAATGTAGGCAAGTCCTCGATAATCGATATGACCTGATTTGTAATTAATATATTGGTAAACACTGCCGTCTTGACCTTCGACATTAGAGTGATATTGACCTTTAACGGTGAAATAGCCAGTTTCAGCATCCCAACGCATTAACAAGGTAATATCTAAATCTCTAAAGGCAGAATTGCGATCAGGGAAGTTACCAAATTCTTTACCGGCCGAAGCATCACCGCCAGTAGAAGACCAACTACCCCAACTCCACCAGTCACCTCTAAATGACCAGCAACCATCAGTATTAACTGCACCTTGGCCATCAGTTGATGTAATTTCACCAACCCAAGTATGGTCGAGCATATTACATTTAGCATGATCACCTTCAGTAACGACAGAATTCATCTTGACGACGACTTCAAAATCTTCAGCCATATTTACTTCGCATTGAACGACATCAAATTTGATTGAGCTTAAATCGCCACTATTAACTGGCGTTTCAATCGTTTCACCACATTTAGTGCAAACACCTTCAACAAAATTGTGGCCATCACATTCGATATTAATATCTTTTTCATTAAACCATTCAAAGCCATTAGCGCCGATACGGATGAAACTATTAGCATCAGCATTGACAGGATCTTTACCAGCTTCTGGAGCCCAGAAAGCACCAGTATTATACCAACCAGCAGCAGGATTAGAACCGACACAGAAGGTTAATAATGTATCATTATCAATACCTTTACCAATGCGAGCATATGAAACATATACTTCGAAATTGGCGTGATATAAACCAGTATCTTCATTTTTAGTTAATTCGGTCACAAAGTGATTATCGGCGTTAGAACTACCACCAGCGCCTAAAACCGAAGCCCAAATTTGATTAGTCATGTTGGTATTACCATCGGTGCCTAAATAAAATTCAAAGTTATCATTTTCCCACCAATCATTATTGTTGTTGTTTTTAATAGCATTGACATTATAATCGGCAAATAAATAGATACCATTAATATTGCGGGCAGCATAGAAGGTAATCCAGTTGCTTGGGTCTTTTCTTAAAGTGAAGGAATTAGCGAGAACCTTTTGATAACCAGCATCATCCATTTTGCCATCGACAACGAAAATCATTTCTTGATCATTGGTGGCTGTAACGGTCATTGTCGCGACTAAATCTTCACCTTCGACTTTATCATAAGTAGCAGTAACTGTGACATTGGTTGTGCCACTATATTCGCTATTGACGGTAATTAAACCAGTTTCAGAAACGGTTACAACATCGCTGTTATCACTGGCATATGTAACCTTAGACATATCAAGATAATCGGTATCATAATTAAAGGCGGTTTGATATGTTTCACCAGGTTGAAGAAGCATCATAGGAGCTGTGAAAGCAAACTCATTTGGTTCAGCAAAGCAAGTATTTACTGCATCATCAACATAGGCGTTAACATTTTGAACTTCGACCGCAGCTTTAAAACCACCAATCCAAGCGTAGGATGGTTGATCGGCTGCTACACCAGTCCAAGTGTAGGTAGCTAAACGTTTATATGACTTGTATTCATCGCTAGAATGACCAAAGAAAACGGAATAAGTTGTCCCGTCTCTAAGCAAACCTAAACGGAACCATTGACGCATTTCAACGGCTGGTGAGACACTATTATATTTAGCGCCACCCCAATTCCAGTCGGTCATCGCATCGTTGCTATTGACCCAGCCTAGGGAATTCCAACTAGACAGTAATCTTTGTGAGTCAATAAAGAACATTGAGAAGGGGTTTTGACCATCTTGCCAAACACCATATTCATTAGTACCAGTCATTAAACCAAATTTAGGATAATTATCAGATTCATTTAAAGAAGTAATACGAATGTCGGCTTGGACATACCATTTTGTTGAATGAACACCAGCAAAAATCATACTCGTATCACTTAAATCATCAGTTTGAGCCATGATACCTTCTTCAAGGAAATCATAAGTATCAATAGTTGAGAGTGGACGAGAATTAACTAAATCAATTGGTGAATGATGAAGCGTGAAAGTCACACTGTCGGATTTAGTTGCGTCGGCCCGGCTAGTCGCTGTAACGGTCAATGTTTTATCTTCTTCTAAAACATTTCCAATTGTTAAATAGCCATTATCAATTTCAGCGATTGTATCATCACTAGTAGACCAATCGACACGACGCGCTGAAGATTGAGAACTATCAGTATCAACTTTTGCCGTCAATTCGTAGACATTATTATCTAAGATATCGAGTTCGGTTATTTCATAACCATCAGCGTCCAAAATGTCGACTGAATTGATGACGACACTAGGGGTAGTATCACTTGATCCACCGCCACCAGTCGATTCTGAGCCACTATTACTTGTTTCACCAGGACAACTAGTGAGCATCATCACGGAAGCAAGAGCGATAGATAAGATACTTAAAGGTAATCTTTTTTTCATAAATTCTCCTTTCGATCCTCCTTTAATTACGCTTTTTGTTCATTAATTCAAAAACGAATTTAAGAAAATGTAAGCGTTTACACTTATTATGTTAAAAAGTCTTAAAAGTAATTACTAACATTATAAATAATGTAAAAATACTCAAGAATTTAATAGGCAAAAAATAAGATTTTATCGAATGTTATTATTCGTAACAATCAATAAACGACATTATTAATGATTGTTTTTTTCATTAGGTAAAACACTAGTTCTTTGGTCGCTTTGATAATTTTTATTAAAGATGATTAAAACGAGAGTTGATATCCCCATTACCAAAAAAGATATTAGCCAAGCACTAGGAGTAGAAAAAGATAAACCAAGATAGGCTGATTGCGAATGATTAATAGCGAAACTAGGATCGATTAAAGAAGGAATATATAGACTTATTAAAATTCTCGCTCCTAGTTCTCCTACGCCTGCTAAAAAGGGAATCAAAGCGTGCTTTGTGCCTTGTAGAGCAGATCGCGATAACATCAATGTGCCTTGTAAAATTAGACTAGCAATAATGATAATCGAATAAGTGGAGGTATAATAAATGACATTATCATTTACTTCATCGACATTTAAAAATATATATGACACATATGGTGTTAAAGGAAGAGCAATGCATAAAATCGCCGCATAAATGATGAGTGTTATAAATAAACCATCACGCAATCCAAGTTTAATGCGACGATAGAGTTTAGCCCCATAATTTTGTCCAACGAAAGTCGTTATCGCGCTTGATAAAGCCGAAAAAGGCATCGTAATATAACCTTCAAAGTTGCTATAACAGGCCATCGCTTTTGAAGCATCATCACCAAAAAGATTAACTTGACTATTCTGAACAAAAGAACCAATAAATAAAATTGACCACTGTAAACCTAAAGGGAGACCAAACTTCAATAAACCACTATAAATCTTTTTATCAAATTGCCATAAACCCTTTAGACTTTTTAAAGACGGATATTTTTTGATGATATAAAAATAATTAATTAATAAAGAAATTAAGTTAGTAAAAATAACTGCGATACCGCAACCAAGTGTATTCATATTAAGCAAATATGGAGCGGTTAATAAATAAACGAAGAAAATATGTAATAATGTTGTGCCTAGCGAAACAAAAAGGGGAAAGGTTGAATTCCCTAAAGCTCGTAAAAAATTACCAAAAAAGTTATTTATTAAGGTAATTACAAATCCAATCAACAAAACTAAAAAATAAATATATGAATAATTAAAATAAGTGTCACCAACATTTAGTAGCCTTAAAAGGGGCTTTAATGCAAAAACGCCAACAATAGTGATAACAAGGGCAAGAATTATTGATAAAAAGATAGAAGAAAAAAATACTTTTTTAATCCCTTCTTGATCGTTATCTCCTTTTCTTTGACTAGCTAAAATAGCAAAACCACTCGATGCTCCAAAAGCAAATTGAAAAAGAATTGAGGATAAACTACCTGTTTGATTAATAGCAGTTACACCTACTCCCCCAACCGTGGAACGTAAAACTAACGAATTTAATAAAGACAAAGAATTATTTAATAAAGATGAGATAAAAATAGGAATAGCAAAAAGTAAGATAACTTTAAATGGACTACCACTAGTGAGATCATGGAAGGCGAATACTTTTTTAATAAAGTTAATCAGGCGATTAGGTTTACTCATTTAAGACACTAATATTTTGTCGCATAACTTAGATAAGAAAAGGTGACATTTACATTAAAAATATTGTTAAAAATAAGAATGTTATTCTTTGTATATGTTAAGAATAGCAATAAAAAATTTATGACAATAAAACAAACAATTAAATAACAAGAAAAATCTTTTTAGTTTTTTTAAAAATTATCTTTAATATAGGAAAGAAGATTTTCTTTTTGATTAGGAATTTTTTCCGCTATAACTAAATCTAAAATAGCGTTTAAAATTAATGAAATATTTTTTCCCATAAATCCTAAGTTTACTAAATCATTGCCACCAATTGCTAAATCGCTGATATTATAGATACACTCATCTAAATGAAGAGATTTTAAATATGATAAATCAATCTTTTCTTGATAATGGTGAATCGAGTACTTTTTTAATAAAATTAATTGATTTAGGACATCATAACCACCTAAATCTTTAATTAAAAATTTGATTTTTATCTTATCGATAGGTATTACAAAACTTAAATATTTTGAAAATAAATTAACTCTAGAAATTGTATAATTCGAATATTTATAATGCTTTAATATCATTGCAATGTCATTAAGCGAGAAATCCATTAAATCATAAAAGAGAACCAAACGAGAAACTAAATTATGCGGGGATTTTTTTAATAGATTAAAAGCAAACAAATTACGTTTAGTTTTTTTAAGTTTATCATTTAATAAAATAAAGGGGTTTAATGGACAATTCAAAAGAACTTCGGGGTGATTATTTAAAAGAATTTTATCAAGCTCTTCACGAATTCTTTCAACTGATATGCTATTAATTAGATATGCCAATTTTCCAATGGCTAAAAAAGTGTTGGTTTCAATTTTACCATCAATTTGAGAAGCGAAGCGAAAGGCTCTAAGCATTCTTAAAGCATCTTCATTAAATCGTTCAGCAGGATTTCCGATTGCTTTAATTAGACGATGCTTTAAATCTTCTAGACCATTAAATAAATCGATTAACCCAACGCGTGGATTGAAAGCAAAAGCATTAATGGTGAAGTCTCGTCTAATTAAATCCTCTTTTAATGAAGAAACAAATTTTACTAAAGATGGGTGTCGATGATCGAAATAGTTATCTTCATGACGAAATGTTGTAATTTCATAAATTTTTCGTCGAAAATAAATCGAAATTGTTCCGTGTTTTATTCCTGTATCAATAGTTTTAGGAAAAATGTTTTTGATATCGATAGGTCTAGCGTTCGTCGCTAAATCAATATCATTAATTTTCTTTTTTAAAAGAATATCTCGTAAAGCACCGCCGACAACATAACATTGAAAACCATTCTTTTCAATTTTTTCCATAAGATAAAAAACATCTTTGGGAAGTTGCTTGAAAATAAATTTACTAATAAATGTTTTATTCATAAATGAATTTATTTTTTATCTAATTCCCCTAATTGGTTACAACGTCTTCTTAAAGCCTCTGCCATTTCATCTTTATTAGGATAGAGTTTTTTTAATTCGGAATATTTTATTGGCTTATCAAAATAATAATTGCGACTTGCTTTACAAAAATATGCTAAATAGATATCTAAATCTAGTCCTTGCTTTAAGCAATAGTCGGCTAAAACGGCAAAACCGCTATAAAAATGTGTTATTCGATCAAAATAACCATTGCTGCTATCTTCAGGAAAGATAACCAAATTTTCCTGAAAATCATTAAACACGCGATAACAAGCTTTAATACTTTTTATAAAATTATAATCACTATATGAGGGAATGACTTTTAAACCTTTGTATGTAGCATACACTAAAGGGCAGGCAAAAAAAGCACAAAACTTAGCAAGCGGCAAAGACATCTTGCCTTTTTGATGCCAATAAATATGTGCTAAATAATGATATACTTCTTTTAATGAACCGGTCATTTGGTAGGCACCTAAAATTCTTGTCTTAAAAGGTGCATATACTTCTAAAGTCAATGGCGCTCTTGAGCCAACATGATTAGATAAAATTAATGAAGGTCGAGTTATTTTATCACCAAGAAAAATAAAATTTGGTTGATGAATCGCGATGCGAGTAAGCAATTTTAAAAACCTAAAAGAGAGAGAATCTTGACCTTTTGCAGATAATGTTTTTTTCTTCACAAAAGAAATTTTAACAAATAAATAATGAAATTAATATAAGTAATTTAAGGTTAGGAAATGTCTTGTAAATTTTTATAAAATAAAAAGGCTCAAGATAGAGCTCTTCATCCAGGGGCGGCAGGAATCGAACCCGCAATAACGGTTTTGGAGACCGTTGCTATGCCGTTTAACTACGCCCCTATGCTCGAATTATTATATTTATCAAACGACATTTATGCAAGATAGAATAAAATTATTTTATTAAGTAATATTTTACTGGTTAAACAGATATTTGTTATTAGGAAATAATGATAAAATATTTTTAAGCATATTCTTTTCAAATAAAATTATACAAAAATATTAAAGATTTTTTACAGGAATTTAATTGAGTAATGTCTTAATAATTCCATCTTTATAATTCATCTTAAAATATTTATCATATTAGGAATACTCCTATCGCTCATTATTATAACGATATTTTATTTTTTTCTAAGAAAGGATTTACAATAGATAAGATTATAGAAATTTTTCTAGATTTTTAATCAAAAATCCTATTTTTGCGTGATTAAATGCGCAATAGAAGATTTTTTTCTTCTATTTATTTTTAATAAATTATTTAAATAATATAGGTAAAACTTCATTATTTCTATTCTTTTTTGCGTTATAAGTTCATAAGGGATCTCCGTTTTGGCAATATTAAATAAAAAAACACAGTCATTACAATATTCTTCCTTTATATATGAAGATAACATTTATTAACTTTATCAATTAGCGATATTATTAAGTTGGTTAAAATAATAATTATTTTCGTCTAAATTCTTTAAAAATTTCTCGATAGCCTGGTCATATATTTCTTTATCATCATATCGTAAATGCGAATGACGACCATGCGGTAAATAAACTATTTCCTTATGAACTGATCGGGAAAGTTTAAATAATTTACTTGCATTCTTACTAACCGCAAAAATGTCTTTTTCGCCGCTTAAAAAGAGAATTGGTTCTCGAACATTTTTAATGATTTTTTTAGGCGTGACTCGATATGGATTGACTTTATTATATTTTTTAATTTTATGTAAAACTTGATAAATGACCGGGAACACTGGTTTACGTTCATCAATAATATGTCGTCGATACATATCAAAAAAAGTAATGAACATTGAATCAGCAATCATAAAGCGCAAATAATTAGGATGTTGATTTTTTAAAGCATAAAGCGCTCCGGTAGAGCCACCACATATTCCAAATAGTCCAATATCTTCTTGACCTTTTTCTTCGTGAAGATATTTTGCCCAACTTAAGACATCATCACCTTCTTTTGAACCTAACGAGATTACTTTACCATCGCTTAAACCATGAGCGTAAGGATCGGGACACAAAACATTATAGCCAGCTTTAATTAATGGCTCGGCATAAAAAGCCCCATATAAGGCCGTTTCCATTCTACCAGGCATAATAATAATTGTTCGATTAAAACCGAAATCATAATATTCGCCTGTTAGTCGATCTTCATTAACTAAGATTTTGACTTCATGAACTTTATCTAAAATCGTTTTGCGATAAGCCATTCCCTGATTGAACATATCGACATGGTAGTCAAAATCCTTATCGGAACATCCTCGCATATATTTACTTAAGTCATCTCTTCGCCACTGATTATAAAATAGCCGTGTAGCAATTTTATTTGTATAAAGCAGCATAATTACTAAATTTAACAAAATAAAAAGGACAATTGCCCCAATAACGATTAAGGCGATCATCCAATTAGATAATGTAACTAAATATAATAAATTCACAAACTTATTATAACACTCAATTAACCTTTAAGGCATAAGCGAATGCATCTAATTGCGTTTTTCTATCAGGAGTAATTGGTTTGCCGATATAAAAAGCCGCGCATAAACCAGGGCCAACATTCGCTCCACAAGATTGACTTAAATTGGTGATATAAATTGCTTTAGGATTAAATTTCTTTTGAATCAATTCTTGATATTTAAGAGCCTTTTCGTAGCGATTACTATGAGAAATGAAAATGATTTGGTCTAAGGGGTTTTCAATTAACTGTTCCATATAAGTTAAACAAATATTATCTACTTTATCTTTACCTTTAACTGTCCCAATGGGTTCGTTTTCACCTTTAAAATTAAAATCCGCTAAAGGACGAACACCAACCATTTGGCCAAAGAAAGCTTTCACTCCTTTTAGACGACCACTTTTAGCTAAAAACATTAAATCATCCATCGGACCACTTTCATGAATTTGATAACGCAATTCGTTGAGATGTTTTTCAACTTCTTCTATCGATGCGCCTTGTAAACGCATTTCGCTCGCCCTAATAGCTAAAATAGCAATACCAGAAGAATATTTTAAAGAATCAACGATTTTGATATTGACATCTGGGTTATCTTCTTTAACTAGTTCGCTCGCCTCAATGGCAGCGCCATAAGTGCCAGAAATACCACTAGAAATAGTTATAACTAAGATATCTTTTCCCTCTTTGGCAATTTTGTCCATAATCGTCACCATTTCACCAATCGGAGTAAAAGATGTTTTGATTTTACCAGCATTCTTTTTGATAATAGCAAAATAATTTTCGGCAGATATATTTTGATAATCGATATCTGCTCGAAGCATTTCAGAACCATCAGGGTTATAAACGATCCCTTTAAAAATTTCAGGATAAATATCATATTTTTGGCGTAATTCTAATGGCATATCCGCGCCACTATCGAGAATAATTTCAAATTTTTTCATTTAAAATAAAAATCCTTTCATAAACAAGAAAATAATATATTTATTTTATAAATTAATCAACATTAATTTTAAATTTGAGATTCGTAGACCATCGCCATTGCTTTTAAAAGATAATGCGAAGGGAAAATCATAACAAATGAAGCTAAAAAATACGATAAAGCTATTGGTAAATTTAAAAGGCGAGAAAATAATTCGACAAATAGGAAAACACCGATAAAACTAAGCATTTTGATGACAACATTTCTAAGTAAAGGGCGATAAGGTATCAATGGACGATAAATGATAAAATAGATTAATAAATAAAATAAGAATGAAGTCAAAGCAGCTAAAAGAGTGGAAATTTCGTAATTTAAATTAATATTTGAAAATGCAAATTGGAAATAAATATAAGATAAAACGATACCAACAATAAAACTAATTAGTTTTGGTAAACCAAATTTTAAAATTATTTTTTGAATGCGAACAGTGTCGCGGAAAGGACGAAAGTGTGAACCCTCATTATTATTTTCATAAATTGTTTGAATGTGCATCGGAGCGTACTTCATCTCTTTTAGTTGTAAATAAGAGATGATATTCATTTCATATTCATAGCGATTGCCTTTTACCTTCATCATCCAAGGAATATCTTCTCTAGTAAAAGCCCTTAAACCGCATTGATTATCACGTAGATAACGCGAAGTTATCAGAGTTTGAGTTAAACAAGATAGATTATTACCAATTCGCGATTTAATTGGGACCTTCGTTTTAAAGTCGCGAACACCGATAACTGGTCTTTTTAAAGAAGTGACGATTTCATCCATTTTAATAATATCTTCCGTCGCGTGTTGTCCATCGCCATCCGCCGTAATTAAATAAGGATATTCTTGTAAATGTTCATAAATATATTTATAACCGTATTTTAAAGCGAAACCTTTACCCTTATTACCTTGATAGCCGACGACAATTGCTTTATCTTTAATTTGATCGAAAATTTTATCATAAGAAGGGTCGCTACCATCATTAATTACTAAAACTTTAAAGCGGTTAATAAAAAGTTCGTTAACTACTTTAATTAGTTTTTCATCTGGCTGATAGCTAGGCAAAACAATTATGGAATTTTTTTCTTTCATGCTATATTCATCGTCACTTCTAGACAAGATAATTCAACATTGATGAGATGACCATCTTGATCTAGATAAATTCTCATTTCATATTCGCCTTCTAAAAGATTAATATATTCAACGTTATTAATAATTTGGGGCTTAATTGAATTAAAGCGGTTGGAAACAATTTCGATATCATCATAAGGGATAATTTTATCATCTACACCTCGAAGGGCATAATTACCAGTCGCTAAATTGAAATGTTTAATTGCCACATATCCATCAATAGAGGAGGCTCCATATAAAGCGACATAACTCATCGATGTATCGATAAAATTATCAACTAATGTATATTCACCCACCTCATTAACTGATACTAATTCATAATCTAAGAAGGGATCGACATTTTCATAAGGAACAATTTCTCCTTCATAAACATCTCTAGGACCATAATTAACTTTGATATTTTTCGTCATTTGTGAAACGATCAAGATATCGCTATTGATATTGCCTTGATAATCGCTTAAATAACCGCTCGAACGAATATATTGGAAATTATCTAAACGATAGCCGCTTGTCATATCATAAGCGTAACAAATTTGGAAGTTATCGATCTTCGCTAATAAAAGTTGATTTTCATTATTGCCCTTAATGGGATTATCAATATAATCAACTTCTACATTATAATATGTAGCGTAAACATTCCGCGAACTCTGTGAGAAAGCAAAACCATTATTCGTCAAAACATATTTCTTCAAAGAAGTGACTGAAAATAAATCGATTCCTTCCGTATAGCTTTCATCAAAAATTAAACTTTCTAATAATTGATTGAGGAACATGCGGCCATATTCTAATGAAGGTAAATCAACCGTTTTGCCACTATAAGAGGAAGACTGATTATTAATTGTCGATTTAACATTATAGGAAATTTGATAAGAAGGATCTTCGTTTTCCTCTAAAGAAGGAACTTCATTAATATAAAAAATGTTTGAATTGGAATAATAGGAAGAATAAACCGTGTTGCCAGTAGAAACGACCGAATTAGAAATAGATGAAACTAAAACATCATTGCTAAAGGGGGTTAATTCTAATTGAGTATACGATGTTCGTCGATTGGCTAAAGTGCTTAAAGCACCCGTGTATAATCGTGAGTTATCATCAACTTCGTTGACGGTATAACGCATCATCGAAACATCTTTTAGGTTTTTCCTAGCTTCACTTAAAACTATTTCCATCTCTTCATCATTTAAAGTTGTCGAATCGCTTGGATTTGTTAAAACTTTTAAGGTATTAGGAGTCAAAGCTTCTTTTGAGATACAGCCACTAAGCAAAAAGAGGCTAATTAAAGAATTAATTAAGATAAATTTATTTTTCATAAGTTCTTCCTCATAGACAATCTTATTATAACAAGAGGGAAATTTTTTTCATTATAAAAATAATGAACAATGATAAATTATTCTTTCTCGTTTTTATCTTTCATCTTTTTTACCAATAATTTCTTGATGGTATGGTGTTTGCCCATCGCAATAACTTTCATCGATAAATTTTGATATTCAATCACTTGATTAAGTTCCGCGAACTTATCATCTAATAATTCGATAATAAAACCACCAATTGTCACATATTCTGTATCAATTTCATCAAAATCGAGATCGAATAATTGACAAAAATCTTCTAAATTCATCCCGCCATCGATAATAAAGGTATCCTCGTCTTGCTCAGAGACAATATTATTGGTTTGATCGGTTTCATCCCAAATTTCGCCAACTAATTCTTCATAAATATCTTCTTTAGTCACTAGACCTTCAACCCCACCATATTCATCTAAAACAATTACCATATGGTGATGAGTTTCAATAAAATAATTTAAGACATCATTAATTTCGGTCGTTCGCGGTACAAACTTAATTTCTTTGATGCTATTTGAAGGAATAGATTCATTATTTTCTAAAGAAGCTTTAATTAACGATTTAGTCTCAACATAACCGATAATATTATCGATATTTTCTTCATAAATTAAGATGCGCGAGAAAGAGAAGATGCGGTTATTTTCCATAATTTCTTCAATCGTCGTTTCCTTTTCAATCGCGCATAATTTAGCCCGCGGAGTCATGATTTCATAAACTTCTGTCGTCGCATAATCAATCGTCCCTCTTAAAATATCGGCTTTGTCTTCATCGATAACGCCTTCTTCTTCAATTTCATCGACCATTTCATGGAGTTCTTCATCCTTAACTTGAATGTCGTTTTTTGAATGAATGAAAGGATAGGCGACAATATGACCAAAACCACCAACTAGAAAAGTAATTGGAATAGTTATCCAATAACATAGTTGGATAATGAAAGAATAAGCCCCAACAGCCTTATAATTATAAATTTTCCCTAACGATTTAGCGATCATCTCACCAAAAATAACTTTGAGCACTAAGACGATTAAAGAAGCGACTAAACCATAGAGTTCAGATGTATCGTTATTTGTGATACCAACTTGCAAGGCAATTTGAATGCCGAGCAATGTCGCGACTGTATCTAGCCCAGCGTTAATTGTGTCATTAAATAAAAGAATCGTCGAAATCGTCTTATCATAATTCTTTGATAATTTATAGGCGCGAGCAAATTTTTTCTTTTTGGGATTATCGTCTTGCAATTTACTAATACGATTTAAACTAGCCGAGCCATAAGCCATATCCGCACTAGAAAAAAACATTGATAAAATGAGTAAAAGAAGGAGGACTACACTATAAACAATTATTAAAACCATAATTATTTAGCCTCCTTTTTGGTAACTACGAGTTGATCGAGAATATCTTCCATCGTCAACATCCCAATAACTTTTTCTTCCTCGTTTTTAACAAAGGCGACATGCGTCTTTTCGTTGTTGAGCTTTTTAAAGATATCATCAACTTTTTCATCCTCTTTAACAAAAAGCGGCTGACTTAAAGAAGAACGTACATCTAAATGATTATCTAAAGCATATTCTTTAAAATAGGCATTGACACTTAAAACCCCAACAATATTATCTTTATCATCTTCATAGACCGGATAACGAGAGTACTTATTATTAATGATAAAATCATTAACATCTTTAATTGATAAATTATCAGCACTTAAAGATATAATTCTATCTAAAGGCGTATAAACATCTTTCGCACTGATTTCATCAAAGCTCAAAGCCTTTTTAATCATCCCAATTTCATTGGGTTCAAATAATTGCTCACCCTCATTTAAAATGTTTTCTTCACTAATTGCTTCATCAGCTTGATCGATAAATTCTTCTTTTGTCAAAGTATTTTTCTCTTTAATATGGAAAATTTTATGAGTTAAAGCGAGGATGAGTTTAAAAATATAAGATAATGGGAATAACAAAATGTAAAAGATAAAATCAGGCCAAGCAAGTAAAATGGCCATCTTATTAGGAATCGCTTTTGAAAGTATTTTTGGGACGGTATCACTAACGACATAAACTAAAGCACCAACCAAAATGGAGGAGATAATGGCTTCATAATTTGCTAAAGAAGTGCCCATTAATAAGTTATAAAATAAGACCGCTGTCATCGTCGAAATGAGAGTTTGGACAATATTGTTGCCAATTAAAATAGTCACTAAAGTATGTTCAAATTTCTCAGTGAGAAAAACGATGATTTTGGCAGTGACTTTGCCTTCATCAGCTAAAACTTTAAAGTGATACTTATTACAATTAGAAAAAGCGTTTTCGGAGGCGCTAAAAAGAGCGCTAACAATTAATAAAATTGCAACTAAAATCCAAACGACCCAACTAGGCATGCCGTAGACGGTACTATCTACGCTAGTTAATATCAGAGGGTCAAGAGGAGGATCAACATTAATCATATCGACAAATAATATAAATAAAATTATTAAAAATAGCAAGAAATTATTTAAAAGCACTTAGTGCTTATTCTTTTTCTAGCTCATCGATAAATGTTTGACAAGATGTGTCGCTGCTCATCCTTAAGCCAGCGCGCGGAGAGACATCGACTTCGCCAATTCTAATTCCATCGACCGAGCAAGATCTTTTAAATTGGCTTGCAAAAAATCTTTTAATAAAAATAGTCAACCATTTTTTAATTGTTTCTTCATCGTATTTATCGCGAAAAGCAATTTTAGCTAAATAGAGTATTTTTTTCATCGAAAAATGCTCTTTTAAGAAATAATAAATAAAGAAATCGTGAAGTTCATAAGGCCCGACACTATCTTCAGTTTTTTGAGCAATTTGACCTTCTTTAGGAGGAAGCAATTCTGGCGAAATAGGTGTAAGCACAATATCTAAAAGGACATCTTTAATTTCTTGATGGTCTAAAGCATATAAACGCACTATTTCGCGGATAACCGTTTTGGGTAAAGAGCCATTAACGCCATAATTACACATATGATCGCCGTTATATGTACACCACCCTAAACACAATTCGCTTAAATCGCCAGTACCAACCATCAAGGCATTTTCATCATTAGCAATATCGAGTAAAACTTGCGTTCTTTCACGAGCTTGTGCGTTTTCATAGCATGCATTATGGTTATCGATGCGATGATTTATATCATTAAAATGCGATTTAATCGTCTCTGAAATATTGATTTCGCGATAATCAACATTCATCCTTTTTGCGAGTTTCTCCGCATTAGAGTAGGTTCGTTTAGAAGTACCAAAAGAAGGTAAGGAAATAGCAATTAAATGTTTGCTATCTAAATCTAATAATTTTAATGTTTCTAAGGAAACTAAAAACGCTAAAGTGGAGTCTAAACCACCACTTAAGCCAACGATTAATTTCTTTGCCCTAGCGCTTTTAAACCTTTTTAATAAACTATAAGATTGCATCTTTATAATGGTTTGATAATTCTTTTTCCCACTATCAAAAAAAGATAAAATAAATGGGTTTTGCGATATTTTTCTAGTCAAATCAGGCTGATTTATTTCCATTTTAAAAGGAATATACATATATTCGTTATCAGATGAAAGATTAACAAAGTCGTTTTTATGTCGGGCATTAATTAAAGTTTGAAGATCGATGTCGCTATCGAGCAAACCTGCGCTAAATAATTCATTTTCTTTTAAAAGCAAACCATTTTCACAAATGAGGGAATGGCCACTATAAAGAGCGTCCGTCGTACTTTCCATATAACTAGCAGAACAATAAATATAGGCACTATTTTCTTTGTAGGAAATTGTTTTAATTATTTCTCTTCTTCTTTGTTCTTCGTTAATAGTTTCCTCTTTCGCACTTAAATTTAAAATGATAGTCGCACCATAAGAGGAATGAAACTCTGAAGGAGAAAGATTGCTAAATAAATCGTTACCTAACTCAATCGCAATTTTTAAATCTAAACAATATTGATCAACAAAAATTAATTTAGTGCCAAAAGGATAGTTTCGATCTCCAATTGTAATTTCATCATTATTAGATGGCGAAGACTCAAAATACCTCTGCTCATAAAAAGAAAGATTAGATTTAGGCACAACACCCAATATCTCGCCTTTAAAATATGCAATCGCTACATCATATAAATAATTATCTTTTCTTAAGTAAGACCCAATCACAATTAGCATATTGTAATCTTTACTAAATTCTTTGATTTTCAAAAGATACTTAATGTTTTCTTGATATAAATCGTCATGAAAAAACATATCGTTAGCAGTATATGAAGTTAACGATAATTCAGGGAACACTAAGACTTGTATTTTACGATTATTAGCTTCTATTATGAGCTTAATAATTTCTTGATAATTATATTCAACATTCGCGACATCCCCCAAAAAATTAGCCGCTCCAACTTTAATAAATCCATAATGTTCATTTGGATTTTTAAGAGGAATAATATTGTTATTTAAAGATAGATTATTCTTTTTAACATCAATAACACTTTTCTTTAATAATTGCTGGTAATCATTGTGAGTTAAAATAACTAAATCTTCATAGCCGTTCTTAGTAACAAAAATAGGCGATGATGCATGGGTTAATTCAACGATTTTTTTAGTATCTCTTAAATCTTTAATAGGAATTATTTTCATAATAAAAGCCTCCTACATAATTATATACATATTTATGTAAAAGACGATTAAATATTTTTTAATATAAGCAACTTAGTTTAATGTTGATTGCCGACTTGTGCCGTAATTTTAATTTCAGCTCCATCGCTAACTTTGAATTTACCAGTTGTAAAATTGTTATAAGAAACACCAGGCAAACCAGAAATTGATTTAATAGAATCCATGTCTTGATCACCTACAATTTCGATATAAGAATCTTCGATTATTGTGAAACCATGTTCCACTCCATCTTCACCGGTGATGTATCGTGTGAAATACGGTGTATTAGAAACTTCATTAATATAGACATTAATGGTGAAATGCGACTTAGCGTAAACAAGATTCCATCCTTCAAACCAAAATTCACCTAAATCCTTATTTGTCACAATCTTAAAACTAATGGTTGGTAAATCGTATTCATTAAAAAACACAGTGTTTGCATCACTTTGATATTCTTTTAAAGAAACTAGGTTTTGAATATTGTTTTCATTATTTATTCGCGTCTGCGCTGCGATTCCGCTTATATCAGTTTTATTACTAATCGTGCAAAGTGCACCTAAATCATCAATAATTCCATCAATCGATGAACTAGAACCAAGATACCAAGTTCCTACCGCGAATGTAGGTCCATTAAAGCCCAGCTTACTAGAATCGAGCTTGCCAGAACTTGTTTCAGTTGTACTAGTTGATAAAGAATTCGATAAAACGGTAATATAAGAACCACCGGTTGTCGACACCATGCCACCAAATGTACTAGAAGAAGCAATAGTTAGATTAGAATCACTTAAGATAAGTTCGGCATCAGGAGATTGCGAGCAAGGATAACCAGTAAAAATATTTGATCGTTTATATAAAACAAGTTTTTCCGAAATTGAAGCATTCGAGTTATTAATAAACCTTACTTTACTTCCTTGCATTAATTTAATGTCACCGCGAGCATTAAATGTCACATTATCGAAGGTAATGTCATATTGCCACGGAAGCGGAAAATAAACACCTTCGGTTTTAATAACAACATTTTTTCCTAAAACAGGTAAGCCGATAGATAAATAATTAAACGATGAATTTGTTTGAACTTTTATCGATGTAGTGCCACCATCTTGGTTTATTTCACTACGGCCGCTAGAGGACAAATCTTCATTAATTCCAATATAAATATTATTGAAATTTGAATACTTATTAGGGTGATATTTGCTAATAATTTTAGGCTCACTTGTTTCGCTTATGTCGTCTTCCATAGCTAAGAGCGGTCCAATAGATGTATCACTACTAAAAATTGAAAGTGTGGCAGCATTATGCTGAGGATATGTTGTTATTTCAACTACATTCGCAAAACCCAATTTTTCATAACCAGTATATAAATCCACCATACCATAAATTTCACCATCGATATATGTATTAATCGTAGGATGAATATTGGGCATATCATACATCGTAAATGGACATTCTCGACTGGCAGCGTAAATAGCAATAGTCGCACTACCACCAGGATAATCATAGATTACAAATGGCGAATAAACTTTTCCATGATTAATTATTTGACTACCATTGTTGTCCTTCTTATCACTAGGAATTGCCGAATAACCTTCCTTTATATAACCGCGACAATCTAATATTGCCCCATCATTGACATTAATTTTTGCGTTTTCTAACAAAATAACTTGTGAATAATAACCACTAGTGAAACCGCTTAAATTATTACCAACGCGTCCTAGTTGGCCATATACAACTAATTGTGAGTTTTCTTTTAATGTTAAAGTCACATTATTGTCAATTATTAAAGTAGATGATAAAAGGTTGTTTGAATAATTATCAGCAAATGTTGTTTTATAATCGTCATATTCATCTAACTCATCAAAACTATATTTGTTATCTGGATCATAAGGATATTTAGGATTTCCACTAGTGTCCTTTCCATAAGAGTAAAGATATTTAGCAATATAACGGCCATTTTCTTCTCTAATTTCTGTCATTGTGCCATCTTTAATTTCAATGCGATTACCACTCGATTGGTCGACATCCGTCTCATAATAAGTGTTATATGGCAACAATAAATCAACATTCGCATTTAATGACATCGATTCGTTTAAAGTCACTATGGAATCAGGAATAACAACTATTCTTTGATCGCCGCCTAAAGTATTTGCTAAATAATTTGCCCGAGCGATCGCTGGCTCAATATCGTTATAATATACTCCCGTCGATTCGATATAACAAACAGCTTTATCGCTTGAAGTATTGGGTTTAAATGTTCGTTCGTTAGTTAAAACTACCCATGTACCTAAACCGCTTATTGTTAAAGATAAAGCTAGTGAGGAAAGGATTAAAGATGCAACAGTCTTGCGATATTTCATTTTAACTATTGCCTCCTAGTTCACTCGCTGTCGCGTTGATAGAAAAAGTAAAAATGTTACCTGAATCTAGAAAGTTTTTTACTGACGAATAATCGCTACTAACAAAATTACCAAAAGTATAATTGACAGCAAAAAAGTAATTACTATGAGCGTTTAGTTCTAAATTATTGATGGTAAATGTTGTCGTTAATGAGTTGTCGTTAATAGTTGTCGCGCTATTAAGAAGATTTTGACTATTAGTTAAATTAGTTAAACTACCATCACCATAACAAGCAGCACCATAACCATCATCACTTTTATAATAAGAATTAATAAAATTTAACGAGGTGTTATTCTGCTTAAAGTTGACACTAAAGGAAATATTAAAAGTTGATGTTCGCGCACAATTAACGTAAAAATATAACCCTAAATTAACGTCTTCAGTTTTCGACCAATATTTGTAGGTTTTATTACTGTAGGTAGTTTCTTGCTCAAAACCATATTCGTTATATTTAAAGCTTTTTATGCCATTAGTGATATCGTCGCCGCTAGTGACATAATTAACCGCTAAGACATTCGCCGCTAAGATCTCACCACTAATTTCATCTTCGCTATTAATAATTGTAAAAGCAGAAAAACCTGCACTTAAAAGGGCTAAAGATGAAAAGAATGTAGCGACAATAAAAAGCGATTTCTTATATTTCATTGCTTTTTTAAATGATTTCCTCCCAACGCGCGTATAAAGTCATATTGCGATAGACTGGGGTCGTATCGGTAAAGATGCCGCTTGTCGGTTTATCATCTTTAGAAGTATACCACCCTAAGAAATTATAATTTGCTAAATAAGGAATCGGCAAATCATAACCTTCACTATAGAAATAGTGACCATATGGTATTTCATAAGCCATATTCCCATTCATCACCGCTTCTTCGCTAACTAAATCAAAAGAAACGACATAAGATTCTAGTTCGGGGGTTGAACCTAAATCTGCGACTAAAACCCACTCCCCAGCAATCTTTTGATAAATGCGATATTGGCTCGTCCAATAATAAAAGTCGCCATCGATACCCAATGAATTAAGCGGGCTGGTGTTACCGCTATGCCAAGTATTAGGTTTATCAAAACTAAATGATTGCGAATCACCTTGATCATAATAAATAGTTAAAATGTATTCATCACCTTCAGTAGAAGTTGTCATCGTAATATAATCAATCCCGCGACCGTCTTTACCATCAAGCGGAGAAGGAATCGTTACTGTAACAGGATCGCCTTCTGATAAAGTAATTGTAATGATGGTCGATTTATCTTCTAAAACTTCGCTAGTGATATCAGTAATTGACACGCCATCTTTTCCTGGTTCGCCGCGCGGAACTACAAAAGAAAATGTTTCTCCATTACTTAAGGTAACTTCAATTGTATTGTTGCCGCTAATTGGATCAATATTTTCAGTAATTGAAACAATATAAGAACCATTTAAAACTTCAAATGTCGTTGGACTAATTGAACTATCAGTATAAGTAATCGTGATAATGGTCGAATTATTATCGCTAGGTGTATGGGTGATATTGGCAATACCATTTCCCGTTTTACCTTGCGGAACTTTCACTTGAATTGGCTCTTCGGCATCATCGGTGAAAGTGATTGTTAAAACTAGATTACCTTCGCTATCATAACTAGCGATAATATCATCAATCATGACAACATCGCTTTTTAAAAAACTACTGCAACTAGTTAAAGATAAAGTGCCTAAAGATAACAACGCTAAAAAACTCAACATTAAAGTTCGTAATTTTTTCATAAATTTTCCTCCGCATTTATTTTTAAATCGTTTATTGAAGGGGTCTCCCCATATAAATATCCATCTAAATAGCCTTGCACTTTAAAAGGCTGAAAGCCAATAGCAATCGGGACACATCTAGCGAGCAAGGTAAATAACATCTCGCCAACATTCCCGCTTAAATTATTCAAAGAATATTCGACGATATCAACATTAAAAGTCGAACTTAAGTACTTGCTAGAAATAGAATTATCAATCACTTTTGATAAATTTAAACCACCGCCATAATAGACGATAGGGGTATTGACATGCATCTTTAATTCACCACTATTTTCATCTAACTCATAAGTAGCAAAATTCAATTTATCGGCGTTTTCTTTAATGATCGAGCGATATGGGAAGAAGTTATCGACATTAACTTCATCGACATTTCCAAACATTTCATCAAATTCTTCCCCAAACAAAGTCTTTAAGACATTGACAATATTTTGTGAAATGATTGAAGAAACATCTAAATTTTCAATGTCTTTATAATCATAAAATTTTGTGTTGCCACCTAGAGTTAATTCACTAGGGTAATTAACACCTGAAAGATGATGCATATCTAACATTTGATATAAGCCACCGCCACCCAATAAATCATTAATTAAAGATGGAACATTATTATAAATATATGGGCCATTAAACATCGTCTCTAAAGATATCGAAGCGATACCGCTTTGGTAAAAATAAGTATCGTTAACATTGACGCTTGAGCGATATAAAGAGCCATCTTCTTCCACCAAATAGCCTTGATCGTTTAATAAGCTATCTAATTCATTTAGATAAACCATCAAATTATCATAAGTGATATTATTTTCCATCAAACCATAAGAAGCCATCACCATTAGAAGATTATCTGCAATTCCTTCGCGAGCGAAATAATTATCAATCGTCGTTTTAATCACCTTGTTATCTAAAGAATGAATATTAATTTCTTTTTGATGATCAATTTTGGCGAATTCATTCGTCCCAATTGCTAATAAAAATTGTCGTGCGTTCGTTAAAAGCGAATTATCTAAAAGAAAATTCTTCGAGGAATAAACTCGCAAATTATTTTTCGCGTTGCGAATTTGACTATTTTTAATCGTGATATTATCACCTAAAACATCAATGCAAGTCCCAACCGTATTTAAATTGTTTAAATTATCACCAAAATCGCACGAGCGAATATTTAAATCGTTGATGGTAATATTGTCACCATCAAGATAAATTAAGGAATTATCTTGACCATAAGCCTCGATAATGAGATTAGATGAGTAGTTATGATTACCTAAAGCGACAAAAGGTAATGGCCCACGGAACAAATCATCTTTCATTAATAAAGGTGCTTCGCCCTCGCTAGTGATTTGTCGACCGCTAGGATAAGTCAAATTGTGCCCGTTGATAATAAAACCGTTCCCGTAAAATGATTTTTGAACATGAATACCCACATTTAATCGATTGTCAATTCGGCTTAATTCATCGGGGTATTTCTTATTCCATTCGCTAATAAAATTATCGTTATAAGTCGTTTCATAGCGATAAATTTCCTTCGCAAAATTAAATTTTTTCTGTGCGAAATCATAATTTCCAAATAATAAAGTATCTTCGTTTAGCAATTGGTTAAGATAGCGACCATCTTCATCGACTTGATAAGTTTTTTCTAATGATTCTAAATTAACTTGCATAACAGCAATTTCGCCACTAATAGAATAATTCGTCGCATGGAGCAAATCATTATAAGAATAGATGTTATAACCATCTTTAACGATTTTAAATTCATAGGTGGATTCAATTTTTGAACCGGCAAGTGCAAAAGTGATGTAAGCTTCTTCAACTGGATTACGAATTAAACCAAAGGAGATGCTCTCTTGCATATAGGCGATATTCATGCTAGTTTCTTTGACGATTAAGCTTGGGGTTAAATCGCTAGGAAGAACCTCGATATCTAAGCCTAATGTTTTATCGATAGATCCACTATAATCACCATTAAAATCATATTCACCAAAATATTGAACATCATCGATCATCGCATTAGAATAATTTTCCTTAGGGTTAATGATAATTGCCCCATCATCATAAATAATTGCATTGAAGGAACGCGAAATAGTTTGACGAAGATTTGAGACGCTGATTGTCGCTTCCCCTTCTAAGTTAGCAACTAAATAATATTTATCATCTTCTTGAAGAATAGTCGCAATATCTTCGTTGCTACTAGTCCAAATTAAAGCGTTTCCTAAATCAGAAAGAGCCTTTTGACTGCCTAGTGGGGTCGCATTTAATTCGTGTTTTGTATTAATTAAAAATCCAGCGTTTTGCTGATATGGTAGACGGATATCAGTCAAATCTTCACTCACTTGGATGACATTATAGTCGATGACATAAATTGACACCAGCGAGATGACAAATGGTAAAGCTAATAATAAAGGCAGGGCTTTTTTTGACATCAATTGATGACCTCCAAAGCGTAAACATCATCTTTAAAACGTTTGATTAAATAATAAATAACATAACCTAAAGGCAAAGCGATAATGAATAAATCAATTAAATAAGTGTAAATATTTTTTAAGCCTAAAAAAGCACCTAATAAAACGTTGATTACCACCATCGCTAAAGGAACGAGAAATGAAATAAAAGAAGGTAAAGAATTATTAACCTTTTTATATTTATCATTTCTTAATTGCGCGCGCATTAGTAAGACCATCAAAACAAAATTAATTGCTAAGGCAAACAAAAGACCCATCAAGAAAGTGTCTACTCCAATTAACGAGGTAGAAACTAAAATAATAAAGGCGATGATAGTCGCTATCGCGCTGACAAAATAAGGAATTAATAATTTAATATAGATATGTTTATATAACGAATAGGGGATAAATTTCATCACTCTAATCGCTTTATTTTCACTTTGATAAATGTTGATTGCATTTAAAGAGATGACGCTAGAAAATAATAGAGCAATTAACAAATCGATATTATTTAATAAATAAGGCATAATACCTAAATAAATTGATAGATTACCTCTTAAAAGAGCGACATTAATCGCGTTGATTACTAAATAAGTTAAAACTGGTTCTAAAATTAATAAAGAGGTGAAAGAATATGTCGTATTGTTCTCTTTAAATAATAAAATAAACTCTTTTTTAATGATTGCTTTCGTATCTTTTAAAATGGGATATTGACTTTTATTATGGTGCTTTAAAACAAAAGTAAATTGGTTGAGCTTTAGGTAAAATAAACCAACGAGAATTAGACCTAACAAGATTAGGTTAATAGCGATTAATAAAAAGACGGTAAAGGATAGACCATAATGATAATGAATAAAGCCATTCGTCAGCAAAGAATAAGGATAAAAATGCGTCGAAAGATAAGTCATTCGCGTTAAACTATCGACAGAAAATAAAGTACCTAAAGAATTGTTATTAATTAAATCAATAAACAAATTGAGAACGAGGGAATAGCCATAGCAGAAGAAACCTAAAAAGATGGCAACTACTAATAATTGTAACAAAGGGAATTGCTTTAAGAATTTATAAGCATATTGAATGGGAACCGCTAAAATTAAAGCTAGGCCAAGATTAAAGATAGATAAAAACAAGGGGAAGAATAAACCAATAAAGAAGGTGAAGAAGTTAAAAACCTCTTGATAGGTCGCTAAAAGGATAAAAAGTGGCAAAGTAAAGAGCAAGGACGATAAGTAATTAACTAATAAAGCATATAGAAATTTCGATAATAAAATTTTGACATAATCTAAAGGCTTATTGATGATTAAAAACATATCTAATTGATTAAAATATATTTTTTGAATATAAAAAATGGCAATTAATAACGAAATAAAAGCGATGATAATTAAGAAAATATTGCTAAAAGCAAAAGCGCCATTTTCGTATTCATCAAAACGATGATAAAGAGTATTAAAAATGAATGATTCTAATAAAATTAAGCCAATTAGTAAAATGAAAAAGATAATAAAAGAAAACCAGTTCTTTTTATTAGGAATTAAAAAGAAGGGATTTAATTTAAATTCTTTTTTAATTAAACTAAGCATTTTTCTCCTTATAAGCGTACATATCTAAAAATATTTTATGCAATTGATAACGTTTGTCGGGATCGTTTTTTAAATCGACAATCTTTTCAATTTTCCCGTTATTAATCAATGCGACGCGGTCACAAATCTTAGCAACTAAATCGATATTATGGGAAGTAATAAAAATTGTTCGACCATGTTTTGTAAATTCCATCATCATATTCTTTAATGTTTCAAAGACCATAATGTCTAAGCCAACAGTCGGTTCATCTAAAATCCAAATCTCCGGATTATGCATTAAAGAAGCAATTAGACACAATTTTTGCTTCATCCCATGCGAATAGGAAGAGATGACACTATTCAAGTCGCGCGATGGTAAATCAAATTTATTAGATAAATAGGCAAGATTATTTTTATAGGCTTCATCACTAATAGCGTACACTGAGCCAATAAACTGCAAATATTCATAACCAGTCATCATTTCATATGTCACTGGCTCACTGCTAACATAGCCGAATTGTTTTTTCGCGCGGAAAGGTTCTTTATTAATCTCATAGCCACCAAGATAAATATGGCCTTCATCAAATTTCTTCGCTCCGATTAAACAATCGATTGTCGTCGATTTACCGACGCCATTTTTTCCAACATAGCCAAAGAGTTCGCCGCGATAGACTTCTAGATTTAAATCGTGCAAAACTTCTTTTTTGCCGTAAGATTTTTTTAAATGCTCAATTTTTATCGCCACCTGTTTTTCGCTATTTTCCATACATTTTTACCTATATATTTTCTTTAATCCAGATTTGATTTTTGCGCAAAATCACATAATTTTTGTGACAATTTAAACAATGGTAGCTTTTATTTTCTTCTAAAAGATAACGACTACCACAATAAGGACAAATAGTTGCATATATTTCATCTTTACCTTCGATGATATTAGTGAATGATTTTAAAATAATGTCAATAATATCTTGATCGGTTTGTTCTAAAGAAAATTTAGCAACTGACCATTGATCGTTTTGATAAACCCATAATTTGTCATAACTATATAAATAGATATTATTATATTCGCCACTTTTTAAAGGAGTTAAATTAACCTCGTTATCATTGAAGCTATAATGAAGATAGATTAAATTTGTCGATTCATCACTCTTTCGCCAGGCATTAATAACTTTAATTAAAAAGGCTTTTTTCTCCTTTAGATAAGATAATTCTAAATTAAAATCTTTTCCTAAAAACCTTATCGGTGTCGCTAAAATGATGGATTTTTCATTTAACAAATGAAATGCTAAATTATCTTGTTTAATTTGATAGCCCTGTTTGATTAAAGTTTTAATGATTAAAAAATAACTATAATCTATTAATGATTCATCGCCTAATGTTTGATTTAAATATTGATGGGTTTGATAATAAAAGCGATAGACTTTGTTATAAAGATGATTTTCTTTAAAGATGTTTGTCATCGCTACTTTTCCTATAACTAGAGGAATATCTTTTAACGCGAGATAAAAAGGCGTATTTTGAATTTTCTTAATCTTCGCTTTAAGTTTTAAGATATATTCATCAATCTCCTTAGATGAAGCATTTTCCTTCGATAATAAATTCGCATTTAAGATGCGATTATCTTTATATAAAAAGGAAGCGTAACTAAAATCGTTTTTGTTTAAATTATTTTCTAATATTGCGACTTGATGCGCGTAGTAATAATCATAATTTTTAATAATTAATTCAATGCGTCTTAAAGCGGAAATAACAAGACGATTTTCATAAGTATTTAAATCATCGACCATTTCATAAGTATAAACCCACATCGGCTTGACGCTAAAATCTTTTTGATGCCAAAACGACATCTCTTTCGTCGTTTTAATAAATGATTCATTGTCGAAGTTTCTAACGAGTTCACTTCGCAAAACGATTTCATTATTTTTAAAAGAGCGATAATGGCGACGCGTAATCGATAAAATGGTATTTAATAAAGAGTTCAATTCTTGTAATGTCAAAAAATCAATGCGATAACTATCTTGATTAAGATCTATAACTTTCATCTTGTTAAGCGTAGCGAAATAATCTTCAAAACTATTCGCGATTAAAAGCGAACTTTTTAACGATGAGGCTTGATTAAATAAACTTATCGCATTGCTGAGGCGCATTATAATCTCTTAATCATCCTTTCGATGAGATGCTTGCTCATCTTAAATTCATCTTTTGCATAAGTTTTTTCAATTAACTTCTTCAAAGCGATGAGACTATTTTTAATATAATCTTCATAACGACCTTCAATCTTATATAAAATCTTGCGCGCGAACATAAAATCTAAAGCTTCGGCTTTATTACCGCCAGTTTTAACATAAATCGGCACGAAATTTTCAATTTGATTGAGGACGCGGTTACCGAAGGCAACATCAAAATTATCTAAAACAAAATCGGTTAAAATCTTAAATCTTCTTAAATCATCACTCGTCAAATTATTTTTCTTTTCTTTTTTAGCAGCGTTAAATAAATCCATTAATTGGTGATAACTTAAATGAATCTCACTAACTTCTTCATCGACACTAAATTCTTCATTGCGATCATCAAAGTCTAAAATGATCGCGCGGTCATAAACTTTATCAGAAATTGTGAAGGTTGAATCATCTTTATTGGCCGTGCAAATAAAGAAGGTATTTTCTTCAATTTTTAATAAGCCATCATGGAGCATCACCGGAGCGTTAAAATCATAAGGCAAATTCATCACGCGAATTTTCCAATCTTGTTTTGGATATTCAAGCAAAGATAAGAAATCGGCAAAATAATATTCGACACGCGCGATATTAAATTCGTCTAAAACCATAAAATTGAGATGATCTTTTTGATAATTTGCGCGATATAAGGCTTTTAAAAAATCCGTCTCATTATATGTTTGACTAAAATCATTAAAATAACCAATTAGGGATGATTTATCTCTAAAAGTTGTTTGGACAGCAATAAAGGTTGGCTCCGAAGAAATAAATTTAGCAAAATAACGCGGTAAAGATGATTTACCAGTACCACTTAAACCTTCTAAAATGACAATTCTACTCGTCCCTAAGGCAGAAATGAAACTACGAATTGTTTCAATGTCGAAATATAGATTTTCTTTCTTACATAAATAATTTCTAAACAAAAGACATAGATTTTCTAAAGTGATATCGATATCGGGCAATTTATCTTCTTCAAAACCAGAATAATCGCGATCAATCATCGATAAAGATGGGAAAACTTTTTCGCGATCGCCTAGTTTAAATTCGGTTGAGACAACACTTTCAGTAGGTGAGGCAGCACTTACTCCACTAACGACATTATTGATACTAGTAAGGCTACTTTCACCAAAGGAAGCCCCGACGTCATTTTGTTTAGCTTCATCTTTTTCTTCTTCTAAATCGATTTTGCGTTCATATTGTTCTTCTTCGCTAATATTAAAGAAGCGATATGGTTTATCGATATTTTTAAAGTTGATGATGAGCATAAAGATTGCCCCGATAACTAAAGCTAAAAGCAGATATAAAAGAACTGTTAATAAGAGAGTACCACCAAAAGCCATCAAAAGTGGTTGAAGATTATCTTTGCTAATAATCGCAGCCAAAATAGTCCCTAAGCCAAAGCCTAAAAGCAAACAAACCGCTCCCCAACCAACATTAATTAAAACCCATTTAGTAGAGAAAAATCTTTCGCGTCTAAATTTAATTAACCTTCTAATTAGAATTAATCCAGCGTCATAAAGAACGCCATAGATGCAAAACAAGAAGCCGAGTAAATAGCCGACACTTCCTAAAGAAATAGATGGGAAACTAAATCCTAAATAAAGTAATTCAATTGGATTTTCTTCAGCGAAAAATAGATGCTTGCCATCGACGCAAACATAGATAAATAAAAATAGGACATAGAAGAGAAAAACTAGTCCTAGTTCAATTAAATTCTTGCGCGTGAAGTAAACTTTTTTCATTTATTTTCCTCCTTGAAAGATATCTCAATAATACTCGACATCACTTTTGTCTCGTCTTGGTTTTCAATAACCTTAATCAATTCGTTCTTTTTAGATGGTAGGTGTTCATCTCCTTCTAAAATTTTCTCTTTCGATATAAACTCATTATTTTTAAATGAATAGACATAACCGTGATAATAAATCTTTTCGATGATATCGTGATTGACTTCTTTGATTGCTAAATCAATATCAATGACAGAAATTAATTCATCTTTTCTTTCTTTTTCTTTTTTGGCGATTTTATCGCTTAAGACACCAAAGAGCACTAAGCAGTAAATAATTGATAAGATAGTAACAATCCCAGAATTAGTCTGTAAAAAGTAGATAAACAAACCAACATAGGGAATATGGAAGTTGTTATAGCGACCAATAATCGCTTCATAACGCGGATGATAACCATCTTCACTTGCTAAGGCATCGCCTCTAGTTACATAATAATGCCCATTTGCATCTTCCATAATATCAATGATGCGATGGATGATGATTTGATTAGAATTACTTTCAAAAAAAGCAATGACATCGTAAGGTTTTAAATCTTCTTCATTAACCTTACTAATTCCGATCAATGACCAAGTTGGGATTTGGTTATCATAACCAGTTAATTCTTCCCTATTAGCGGCATTAACTTCACTCATTGAACCGGTCTTAACGACGATGACTGTCGAATTACCAACGACGATATCACCACCGCTAAAACGATTAATTAAAGCGATGATAAAAATCGCTAAGACCATCGCGCTGATTAAATAGGATAAAACCTTCATCGCAATTTTAAAGGCTTTGTGCTTTTTAGATTTTGCCTTGATTTGTTCGTTGATATTATCATCAATTAATTCGATGTCCCTGCGACCTTCTTTAATCGCATCGAGGGAATTTTTATAATAATGAAGATAAAAAAGGGTGAAAACAATCGCTAAAGAAATGACGCACAACGAGGTGACGATGAGCACTAAAAGTTCTTTTTGGCTACTACTCATAATCTTTCATGTCGCGAAATATTTCTTGCAATCAATTCCTTTCTCGCCTATTAGATTTCATAAGCAAAATTTGGTGTTTTTATATTATATATAAAGAACAATTTTTTTGAAGTAAAATTAGGTATTTTAATAACACATATGACGCATAGATTAACTCCATGCGTCATTTATTAATTAACAAACAAACACTAAATTACCTATTTTTGACAGCATTAACGGTAATCTTTAACTTAATACCGTTTAATAAATGTAATTTGTTAAGAGCACCTTTAACGCCGGTTGTCGAATCGCCCAAAGAGACACTAGCACCATCACCATCATAATATTCCGATGGGTTTTGATAATTGAAATAACTACCCCAAGCAAAATTTACACTAAAAGTAGTCGTTGTGTTCGTTTCAGTAGGCATCGTGATTGCGTTAGATGCACCGACACTTACTAAATTTTCATTGCTAATATCGCCAGTCGACGTACCACTAGTAAGTTGTAAAAATTCTTTTTCACTAGCAGCTGTTTCGCTCGATGCACCTTTAGTAGTAACATACTTAGCAAAAGTAGTAGCTTCATCACCAGTAGCGACAACTTCCACCGTATAACTTAATGAATAACCGTTATTAATATCTGTTTGAGTAATATCCGCACCTGCGGCTGGAGTAATCGAAACAGTAATTGTGTTAGTTAAAGACTCATGAGTTGATCCGTCCCATTGAACGCGACCAGTTGTATCGTTTTCTTTTGAATCAAAAATATAACTAAACGAATTGGTACCGGCATCACCAATATAAGCATCAACGACGATACTATTATCTTCAACCTCACCAACTGTGACAGATCCGTCCAATGAATCACTTCCGCCCGTCATAAGAATAAAGGCAGCAGTACCTGTGGCAATTAAAGCCACTGCACTAAAGGTAGCAATACCAATTGTTAGGGCTTTTTTGTAAGATTTTTGCATAAATTATTTCTCCTTTTCCACACATTTATATGTGTTGTCTATATTATAATGAGCCCACCCCCAGGGTCAAATTTACTAGATTGTTTGCTATTTATAATTCATACCATAACATATCTAAAATTTTAAAAGCAATAATCTATCGCTATTTATATCAAAATAAAATATTAGTGTCTAAAAGGTATAGATTAAAATAAATTCAAAAAATGCATATTATTTATTTATATGCTTGGTAAAATCTTTTTCTTTATAAGATGTCTTATAGCCAGGATTAACATCGGGCCTTAAAGCGTTAGGATAAATGATATCGCTTTTAATATCATTAGCGATTGCTTGCAGTTTTTCATAAATAAAGTAAGGGTCAACAATATCTTCCAATGTAACTTTTTGGTTACCATAAACAAGATAGATATCACCAACCTTACACATTCTTTCCACTAGACCAACGCGAAAATTAACGCTGGTAATTGAAGAATAAGGTATCGTAATAATATTTGCACCGATAAAACCTTTTTTAACTAAAATGCGTTTATTAGTAAAAGCATATTCTTCAATCTTTTGTCTACGACTAGCCGAAATTACCCCGCTTACCCACATCCATACTGGCATTAGATGGAGCAATAAAGCAATTCCTAAAATCAAATAAACAAACCACGGCATTCCATCTCCAAACATTACCATCATTATGACAAAAGATGTGTCAAAAATTAACCAAATAATTGCGAAGAAGAAATAGCGGAAAAAAGCTGATAAGAGGAAGGACTTTCTTAGTGGCTTTGCTCGCCATAAGATCGATTCTCCTTCTTCTAAAGTCGATTCTAAGGTTGGATTATAATTAACTTGCTTTTCTTTAATAAAATATTTTTCGTCGATTTTTTTCATATTTTAATTTTAAAATAAATAGCAAAATAAATAAATCATTAATCAAATTTTTTCTTCTAAAATTAAATATAATCTGCTGATTAGCAATTTGATTCACCAACATTACTTAATTTTATATTTGCTATTAACTCTTAAAGCATTCAAAATGGCGATAATCGCAACCCCAACATCACCAAAAATTGCTACCCACATATTGGTGATACCAAAAGCTGATAATATTAAGATTGCTACTTTAATTAATAAAGAGAAAATGATATTTTCATAGACAATTCTCATCGTTTTTTTTGCAATCTTTTTGGTTAACATTAGATTTGTTAAATCATCGTGCATTAAAACGATATCGCTAGCCTCAATTGATGCATCGCTACCAACTCCCCCCATCGCGACACCGATGTCCGCGCGCATTAATGAAGGCGCATCATTGATTCCATCACCAACAAAGCAAACTTGATCTTTTTTATTTTTTACTTGAATAATTTTTTCTAACTCGGCAACTTTATCTTGCGGCAAAAGTTCGGCTTGATATCTAGTTACCCCAATCTCTTTAGCGACTGCTTGAACAATTTTTTCATTGTCACCGCTTAGCATGATACTTTCGATATTGTTTTTATTAAATTCAGCGATTAATGCTTTAGCATCTTCTTTAATCTCATCTTGAATGACAATCGAGCCTAAAAACTCATCGTTATGAGCGACATAGATGACGCTGCCAACCGAATCGTTTCTTTGGTAATCGATTTGATGATTTTTCATCATGAGTTCGTTGCCGACATAGATGATGTCATTATCTTTAGAGGCGATAATACCTTCCCCTGCGATATTATTTATTTCATAATCTTGGGGAATTTTCCCTTGGTAAGACGCTAAAATGACTTTAGCGATAGGATGAGAAGAACCACATTCAGCCGTCGCAGCATATTTTAAAATTTCATCCTTTTTACTGCTAACAATTTCTTTAATGACGAAATTGCCTTTTGTCAATGTTCCGGTTTTATCAAAGACAAATGTTTTTACTTGATTAAATTGTTCAAGAAAGGTTGAACCTTTAATTAATATGCCATGACGCGAAGACGCCCCAATCGCAGCAAAAAACGATAAGGGAATTGAAATGACTAAGGCACAAGGACAAGAAACGACTAAAAAAGATAAGCCGCGATATAACCAAGTTGACCAATCGCCAGTAATTAAACTAGGAATAATCGCTAATAAAAGAGCGATAACGCAAACAAGCGGAGTATAAAATTTAGCAAATTTCGAGATAAAATTTTCCGTCTTAGATTTTTGACTTGAAGCATTTTCGACTAATTCTAAAATCTTAAAAACAGTTGAATCGTAGAATTCTTTTAAGACGCGTATTTCTAATTTTGTCGTTAAATTGATTGCTCCACTGATAATTTGATCATTTGTATTGATTTCTTTTGGCAATGATTCGCCAGTTAAAGCTTTAACATCTAAGGTCGAATTACCTTTGATAACTATTCCATCTAATGGCACTTTTTCACCAGGATTAACAACGATTATATCGTTTACTTTAATTTCACTAGGATCAACCTTTTGTAAGAGTCCATCGACTTTCTTATTTGCGTAATCAGGGCGAATATCCATCAAAGCAGAGATAGATTTTCTTGAACGGTTAGTTGCATAACGCTGGAAGAATTCTCCAATTTGATAAAAGATAAATACCGCGCAGGCTTCATCAAAACCTTCGATATTTTCTTTTGTTACTCCGCGATAAATCGCTAAGGCGAAAGCGCCTAAAGAGGCTAGGCACATCAAGAAATTTTCATCGAAAATTTGACCATGAACAATATTTCTAGCAGCTTTAAATAAAACATCATAACCAATGATAAAATAAACTACTAAATATAATAAAAAGGGAAATATCCAAGAAAATGGATAGGGAAAAACCGACGATAAAATAATAGTTTTATCTAAAATGAATAAAGTGATAAAAAGAATTAAAGAAATAATAATTCTAAAAAAGACGATGCGTTCTTTCTTTGCTAAATTGCGGTAAAATTTCATAAAAAATTATCTTTCTATAATTTGGCATTCTGGTTCAATCTTATGGCAAACTTTAATTATTTTTTGAATTAAATCAGCGTTATCTTCATTAATATCAATTACCATTCTTTCACTTAAAAATGAAAGTGTACAATTATTGATACCAGCAATTTTTCTAACCGCATCTTCAATTTTACTTGCGCATACTGGACAATCGATATTAGTAATCTTTAAATATTTTTTCATCTTAACCTCCTACTATAATTGATTGTTTGAGCATTTATTCAATTATTATCTATTTAAAAACGCTTCTAATTAGATAAAATTCTATTCGGAAGCGTGCTCTAACCCTAATTCTAAAATCTTTTTGACATGGTCATCGTCTAAAGAATAAAGAACTTCTTTCCCTTGTTTTAAACCTTTGACAAGCTTCGCGCTGCGAAGCACTCGCAATTGATGGGAAATGGCTGATATCGACATTTCTAAAATCTCTGCAAGTTCAGAGACATAGAGATTTTTAATCGCTAAACATTCTAAAATTTTAGTTCTAGTCGAATCGCCAAACATTTTAAATAGATCGGCGAGATCGGCCACTACTTCGTCATCGGGCATTTGATTTTTAATTAAGTGGAGTTCTTCTTGATTCATATTTGAATACCTTTTCAATTATTCAATCATCATTATAATAAGTATCTTTTAGTTTGCAACTACTTTTTTAAAAAGCTCCATCATTTTATCGAGGAGCTTTTTTCTAATTATTTTAATGAATGATTTTTTATTTATTCAATAAAGAATTCTGGGCAATTACTTTCTCTTTTAAATATTCCGGCACTTGCTCATAACATTCAAAAGTTCTCGTAAAGAAACCCGAACCTTGGGTTAATGATCTCAAAGAAGAGACATAATCTAAGATTTCAGCTTCTGGCACTAAAGCGACAATTTCTTGACGACCACCTTCATCCTCATTAAATGTTAAAACGCGGCCGCGACGCGATGTTAAATCAGACAAAACATTACCAACAAATTCACTGCTAACAGAAACCTTCATTCGAATAATTGGTTCTAAAATGATTGGACCGCATTTTGGATAAGCGTTCTTGAAGGCTAAAATTGCCGCCATCTTAAAAGCCAATTCATTCGAATCGACATCGTGATATTTACCATCTAGCAATGTCGCTTTAACATTGATGACAGGGAAACCTGCTAAGAGGCCTTGTTCTAAAGCTTCATAGAAGCCTTTTTCAACAGCGGGGAAATATTGTTTAGGAACGGCTCCGCCCACTACTTGTTCATCGAAAGCTTGACCTTCGTAAGGTTCAAAGCGCATATCGACAATGCCATAGAAACCTGAACCACCACTTTGTTTGACATAGCGGCCATTCGCGGTAGCCTCTTTTGAAATCGATTCGCGATAAACAACTTTAACTTCTTCTAAAGAGAGATCGATTTTATAGGTTGCTTTAATGCGACTAAGGAGATATTCGATATGAGTGTTAGACAAGGCGCCTAGTAACAATTGGTGGGTCTCGACGTTGCGCTTAATATCTAAAGATGGGTCTTCAATTTTTAAATATTCTAAAGCTTTAATCAATTTATTTTCATCGTCCTTGTTTTTTACCACTAGGGCTTGATAATAAATCGCTGTTGGTAGTTTAATTTGAGGGTAGGTTACGATGTGTTTGACATCCGATAAGGTCATGCCGTTTCTTAAATCGTCGATACGACCAACTCCGATGATATCGCCAGCGATTGCTTGCTCAATTGGGGTACGGTTTTTACCATTAATGCGATATAAAGTAGTAATTTTAACTTTTTTATTTAAAGGTGTAATATAAACATCATCACCGGCTTTTAATAGACCAGAATTAACTTTAATATAGCCTAAAAAACCTGAGAATTGGTCATAAGTCACTTTGAAACAATAAGCCGAAAACGGGGTATTAACATCGGTTAAAACTTCCTCGACATCATCTTTGTCATTACTGACTATAAAAGGCTTTAAATCAGTTGGTTTTGGTAAATAATCAATAACCATACCTAACAAAGTATGAATACCAATATTCTTTAATGCTGAACCAACTAATACGGGGGTTAATTCGCCGTTTAAGACACCGATTCTTAAACCGCGAAGAATCTCTTCGTGCGTTAATGGTTCATCAGAAAAGAATTTTTCTAATAATTCTTCATCAGTTGTCGCTACCGCTTCACAAATCGTATTGTGAAGTTCGAAGACTTTTAATTTCTTATCTTCGTAAATTTCAGCATCTATACATTCTTTGCCGTTAAAAATACGGGCTTTTAACTCGACGATATTGACAAATCCATCAAATTTATTTTCATGGCCTAAGGGGTAGGCAAAAGGCACGGCTTCTTTACCTAATTTTTGACGGATATCTTCTAAAATAAGTTCGAAATCAGTGTTTGCTTTATCCATCTTATTAACATAGATAATCGTCGGGATATTGCGCTTTTTAAGCATTTGGTAATGACGAATAGTGCCAACTTGCACCGAAGAATTCGCGTCGATTACTAAAATTGCTCCCTTAATCATCTTAATGGAAGAAATTGCCTCGGTAATAAAATCGTCATTACCAGGAATATCTAATAAATTAATTTGATGATTGAGATATTCAAAAGAGACGACCGAAGTTGAGACTGATGATAATCTTTTAGTTTCCTCCGCTAGATAATCAGAGACAGTATTCTTCTTTTCGATAGAGCCTTTTTCCGCTAAATTGTTCGCGATTTGATGCATGGCTTCCACTAAAGAAGTTTTGCCAGAAGATTGATGTCCTAAGACGACGACGTTTCGTATTTGTTCGGGGTTATTAATCATATATTTTCTTTCCTTTTTTATTTATTATATCAAATGCGACTAATCTAAATCGAACGATATTTTGAAAAAATTATATTTTTAAAGTTTTTCTAACTTTTAAAGCGCGATACTGTATTAATTTAAGCTTCTTTTTATGATTAGCCTAGCGTTAGATTTAACTCTTATGAAACCATTAATAATTTTAGTCAATATCTCGTTGGTAGGGTTTTGTTTATTTGATGACATTTTTTGCTTATATTTCATGATAAAAGGAAAAAGCATTGAATTATCTTAATTACTTATTAAAGGAAAAAGGCGTTCCGATAAAAGGAACTTCAAAGAAATCGCGATAATTACACCTAATAATGTAATCAATATAATTTCCTATACATAAGGCGTAGGCATAATATCCTAAAACATTAGGGTGATACCCCATGCTAAATTTTTCTCGGGTTTTTGAATCGAATTTAGGACCATAATTAGTCATGTCAATCAAATAGGTAAAAGTATATTTTTTACAGACCTTTGCCATTTCTTCTAAAACATAAAAATATATATCATCTTCAATTTGTCTAGCTTCATCAATTGATAGCGACACCAAAAAGATGCGCGCATCCTTTTCTAGAGATTTTAATTTAGATAATACTTTTCCCATGTAACCAAAATATGTCTTTTTATTTTTATCTGGATTTATCACATCGATATCATCCGCTCCACCAACTTCTTGTGAAAAATAAAAAAGATCATTATTTCCCAAATTGATAATATATGCCTGGCGTTTCTCCCAGTACCGTTTTTGTTCTGCCCAACTTTCATAATATTCTTTAAATGTCATACCGCCGCGTGAATAATTATAAAATTTTGTACCCGTTATCCGCTCTAAAAAGGAAGGCCAAGAATATTCATACATGTCGTGATAGACAATATGGCCATTTTCATCAATCGACTCAAATTCACCACTAGATAATGAATCGCCTATTACTCCAATTTCTTTAAAAATACTTAAAAATCCACAATTTTCTTTTAAATGCTCTAAAGGTTTTTCATTTTCCTTAATTTCAAAGAAACTATAATCCATAAGAAACTCCTTAAAAAACTATTTTAATTTTAACATACTTACTAAACATCTATAAAAAATAAATATTAAAAACCTTAATCTTATATTGAGGGTTCAAATCCCCCATCACGGAAAATCACGAAGTTTAAATTAATTTTGTAATATCTCTTGAATAAGATAGTAATTCATCTATAGGTTTAGTTTTTTATTTGTAAGAACATATTTTAAGTATCGATATGCGATAATTGCAGTTTAAAAAAGAGAGAATAATTTAACAGTGTAAATTGCTCCTATTTCACTTCCCGAAGTTTAAAATACTTTTCTATTTATGAAGAATGGTTTAACACATTTTTTAGTTAAATTATTTGTTAGTTCTAGATATGGTTCATCTAAATGTGAAGTACCGATTTTAATTACTCCTTTTTCATTAAATGTGTGTGAAAATATTCATAAAAATATGAAGAGTATCAATTAGCGATTTTTACACTACAAAGTTTGATTTATGAATAACAATAAATAGTACCAACGCATAAAATACGTTGTACTGACTAGACCCTATAAGGGCTATTACTCCACAGACTCTCAAGGGTCATATGTGGACTGACAACCGTGATTCTCACTATAGCTACCCTTTAAAAGGGTCCTTATATTCTT
>CASFSG010000017.1 GCA_949297305.1 uncultured bacterium | reverse complement strand
ATTATTGTTCGATATAAAGATTTAAATGAGCGATCGCTTGCCATATATTCATCAGCGAGGTCATAGAAGATTTGGAATTCTTTCTTAATTTCTGCCATACTTTGCAATTATAACTAATTTTGATGATTTTAGCATCGAATTTGTTTAAAATATTTTTGTTGTAGCGGTGGCGGAATGGTAGACGCAGTAGACTCAGAATCTACTATGCTTAAGGCATGTGCAAGTTCAAATCTTGTTCGCTACACCAAAAAATATTAATCTCCCATATTTTGAAGCGATGGAATAGGAAATATTGAATATATTGAAATTGCTAAAATGGATGTGCTATGGCTAAATTAAATGAATTAGATTATCTATTAATTGAAGAAGCTAAAAAAATAATTGGAAAAAATTATGACAAGGATAATTTTAAACATACTGTTGGAGCGGCTTTATTAACTAACGATGGTAAAATTTATACCGGGGTGAATGTTTATTCCTTATTTGGAGCTTGTGCAGAAATGATTGCTTTAGGGAAAGCTATCAGCGATGGTGAACGTAATTTTTCAACGATTGTTGCAGTTGATGGTGAAAGTAAAAAAATAATGTTTCCATGCGGCAATTGTCGGCAGCTTTTTAATGATTATATGAGTAATGGATATGTGATTATAGAAGAAAATCATCATCTTAAAAAGATTGAGATAAAAAAGCTTATACCTTTTCCTTATCAAGTGAAAATTTAAGTATTTTTATACTATATTTGATGTAAATAAATTTATTAGACTATAAATAACAATTATAATAATTGTAATCCAAGCAAAAATTTGCCAAAGCAAAGATAAAATTGATGTAGCCTTCGCAAGTTTGCCGATTTTAAATTCATTTTTAAAAACGACTGCGTTAATATTGCTACTTACGAGCACTTTTCTTTTTTTCTTATCAAAATCTAAAATGATTTTATTTCCTTCTTCTTTCGCTAGTACTGCATTGATATTTACATCAAGAAAAACGGCTTTTAAATCATATAAAGGATTAAATAACCCAAAAACGCTAAATAGAAAAGAAAGAATAAAATTTAAAATTGCAGATGCGCCGCGAAGCTCATAATCTCGACGAATGATAATATGTACATCGTTATTATCGCTTTTAAAAGGGATGGTTAGTTCTCTATTTTGATTATAACGATAGCGATATTGACGGTCATTAATTAAAACAAAAGGTCGCCATTTCGTTTTAAAATTTTTTAAAATAATTACGCCCTCCATATTATGCTCCCTTAAAGACGATTGTTAAAACAATATTGACGATAATAATTAACGAAGATATGACGATATTTGCAATATGTTTTTTTGTAAAAGCGATGCTTAAAAAGATAATGGATAAAACGCTTAAGATTGATGAAGGAATTGTAAAATAAGGTGTGTTTTGCAAGAAGAACGTTGCAATTTCAGCACTTTTTTGCGATAAATTGATAACATTATCAAAAAACGATGAGTCGCTTACTAAAATTAAACCTAAAGTAAAAACAATTGATATAAAGGCAATTAAAAAAATAAAAGCAACGAACAATACCGACGAGCTAATAGCGGCATATACCAATAGTAATACCAAAGAAATCG
>CASFSG010000016.1 GCA_949297305.1 uncultured bacterium | reverse complement strand
CCATATCATGGCATTCAGATGCAATATTCCTTTTCCGGGATTAATTTAGCGAGAAAAGATTTAATTGATATCGCTAATCAAAGAAACATTTCAACAATTTATTGGACAATTAACGATCAAAAACAAATGGAAAATTTAGTTAGATTAGGCGCGGATGTCATCACCACGAATGCACCAGATGTTTTAAAGGAAGTAATCGATAAGCTAAATAAAAGTAATTAAATTTTTGTTATTTTAACGGTAGCAACCCCACTATTTTCTTTTACAAGTTCAATGGTATAACCGATATTACTATTATCGTTAAATTTATTATAACCATTATAGAAATAATATGAGGCAGGAGTAAATTTATCGCCTATTTGATATAAAGAAGCATTTGAAACATCTCCGCCGTTTTTAACTGAATCGCGATCACTACTAGAAGTGACATTAGCCTGAATGATTTCCACTAATTTATAGACGCTATTATAAGGGGAATCTAAATAACTCAATTGGGTGTAATAGTTAGAAGCGCCAGGGAAATAAACATAACCATCATCTTTAATTTCATCGCTATAACCATAAGTCGTATAATATCCCCCATTATCGACTTCTATTTTAACTAGTCTAGCATCCACATGATAGATTCTTAAACCAGTTTCAGTATACATTCGATTGCGACCATTATAGGCCGTTTTGCTATCTAAAGTATTATTCCCTTCAGGTGTATAGTATTCAATCAATAAATATTCATCGCCACTACCGCCATTCCAATTATCATTAATTAAAATAACATCGCCATATAAGGCGCTCGAACGAAGGGGAATTTCCACCTCATCAATAGTGCCATCTAATAAATAAGGCTCAACCCAATTGAATTGGAATTTAGAAAAGATTGATAAATCACCAACATTATGAGATTGCATTTCTAATGAGCCGACCGGATCATAACTATCGCCACTATAAAAGTCATCTGAACCTAATAAATGACCAGTTTCGTGAATATAAGTATGCGTATCTAAACCATTAGAAGTACCATCGAATAAAAAATCATAGGACGCCCACATGTAGTTAGCGATCGTCGGTTTATTTAAATTAGTTGGATTGCTCATATAAAAGACCCAAGCCCAGAAAGCATTTTGATAAGCTTCACTATCGCTATAATAATCACCATAACTATTAGAATAAATAAAAATCGTTGCATCAACATGGCCATTATTATCAGCATCATATTCTTTTAATAAAGCACTATTTGCTTGTTGATAAAATTGCTCACTAATATAAGATTCAACTCCCGCTTCGCCATATCTAGAAGCATAAGTAGAAGAAGAGATATTAATATTTAAAACTGATGTAACTTCACCAGTAAAGGTCAATTGACCATAACTTGATTTTTCATAAAAACTTTTGACGCTTTCCCAATAATTTGTCTCACTAGCGTCCCCAAAGAAGGCCGTTTCAATATTATTTAACATTGCGTTAGTAAAAGAGGGACCATCACTAAATTTAACTGGGACAATTAAAAGTTTTTGTTCACCACTTGTGTATAATGAATCATATCCAATTGAATCTTGATAATCTTTTATCGTATGTGTCAAAGGATTTTGATAACGATAATAACCTTCATTTGTCGAGACTATTTCCTTGACGGTTAAAGGGATTGATAAGGTCACATTACTACCATCACTAGATGCAATCGTTAAAATCGCATTACCTTTTTTTAATGCTTTGACTACCCCATTAGAAAAAGTGGCAACTTTTGTGTCGCTAGAAGAATAATTTAAAGTTTTATTCGTCGCGTTTTCAGGTAAAATAGTCACTTTAATCGTATGACTTTCACCTTCATCAATAGTTAAAGAAACGACATCTGAGACAATATTTTGAACATAAACAATTGGAGTATCTTTTGTGATGATATTTAATGATATTTCTTCGCTAGTTAAACCTAGATAAGAAGCTTTAAGATAAACTAGACCTTCATTTTTAAAAGGTTCATTTAAATTAATCTTTTGCTTGGTGATTGCTTGATAGGCACTTAACGAATAACCAGTCGTCCCATTTTCATCGTAGTTTAAAGTGATTTCATCGCCATTAGAATAATGGGCTTTAACTAGTAAATGATTGTTAGATAAATAAATATCCCCAACATAATATTGACTTTGGGAATTAGTTATCGTCAAATGAGTTAATTCATTAGTAATCTCACTAGTAGACTCACTATTTGTAATGCTTTCTTCACTTGAGGTCGCGCTACTAATAGAACTAATACTAGTGAAATCGCAGCTTGATAAAATTAAGGCTGCACCGATAGATAATAATTTAATTAACGATAATTTATTCATAATATTTTCCTCTCCTAAGGGGAAAATTATTATAACTAGATTTCATTGACTTTAATAGATGAATGCTCAATTAAAAAATATGTTTGATGATAAACCCAGCATAACCAAAAAATAATAAATAGTCCCTTTCTATCATTTTAAGAAATTGTTGCATTTACTTCGTCAATTTTTAGACAAAAAGATTTATTAGGCATATTTGAACGGGGCAAAGTATATCGTTGATTGAATAGAATTAACTCAATACAATGATTAAAAAGTCTCTGTTACTAGTTTTTTGCCTAACTACTTTTGTTAGTTTTATTATTCTTAATTTATTGAGGAATACTTTTTTCACTAAGTCGTAGGTATTTTATTACCTTTATTTTTTCGATCATAACTATTGCTATTAGAAAACATCTCATTAATTATTTCTTAAGTCGATAAATCAAGATTTATTAATAAGAAATAAAGTGCAATTTTTAGAAAAATCAGTGATAACAACATTTAGGCAATCTATCTTTTAAATATGAAAAAATATGCCTTTCTTAATGCAATATAATTTACTAAAAAAGGCAAACGCCATCGATACCAATTGCAACATTTTTACAAGTGATACCATATATTAAAAAGAAAAAGATAAACACTTTAAAATGCGGAATTTTATTGCTACCTAATTATAGTCCACTATCATTAGAAAAAATCACTAAAAGATTGATAATAATTTCGCTAGTGAAAAAGACTATTTCATCTATCGATTAAAATTAAGACGCTATACAAAAACTTATTTCCAATAATCTAGAAGTAAATCTAGAAGTAAAATTAATTAAAACTCAAAAATTAGCGAGATCAATATCGTAAGCTTTTAGCAAAAGGAAAGCCATCGCGCTTAATGCACAAAAATCACCTAAAGCAATAATCAACATTGGCCAATAACTATCGATAGCCCCAGTAACAACATCATTATTCACACCTAAAATAATCACGCAGACAAGAACGAAGATAATAGCAAAAATTTCAAAAATAATATTAACAATACCACCTAAAAATCCAAATAAATTTAATCCTCTTTTACTAAAGAAAAAGGCGATGATGAATAAAAAAGCGATGATGACATTAAAAATCGAAATAATTAAAGAAAAGATTGAAGCGACTCCCTGCGCCCATAAATATTCACGAACAATCTCATCAAAACATAATGAAATAATTTGCCCATCCGCGAGTTTAATAAACGATAAAACACCAATTGCAATAATAAATAAAGCGACAGAGGTTTTGATTAAAGTCCCGCGGTTAAGCAATAAGGACACCACCACAAAGCTTGCTAAAATAAAATAAAGTAAAAAGGTAAAGAAAGGTTCTAAAGCAAAACCATTGATCGCCCAAGCGGATATATATCCAATAAGGTAAAAAAGAAAGGATAAACCTACGGACGCTAAAACGACAATTTTTGCTACTTGTTTTAGATGAGCTTTTTCAATTAAGCATTCAATTTTTTCAAGCATTTTTTCTTCTCCTTAAGAATTAATAATTTTATCGATGTAAGCTTTTAAGCGTTCATCATCGGAGGGATGATGCGCGCTAGTAATCGTGTAGATTTCTTCATATACTTCATTATTAGGAACTTTATTAATCATCTCTTTCATTAGGCGGCCACTACTAGGAGCCCATGAACCATTTTCAACTAAATAAAATTTCTTATTTTTTACTTGGTGATTAATCATATCTAATAAATAATGTTCCATCGAAGTAAAGATACCCATATTAAATGTCGAAGCACACAAAACAATTTTGCGATAAATAAATGAGGCACTTAAAGCATAAGAGACATCTTCATTATTTAGATCAATAAATGTTGCATCGAGGTGATTAGCTAATAAAGTTTGATAGATTTTTTGAGCGACTTCATAAGTGTGACCATAAATAGAAGAAGATAATACTAAGACACCATTTTTTTCTTCTTGATAAGAAGCCCATAAGAGATACTTTCTAATAATAAAATCTATATCTTTTAAATTATCAAAGACTGGTCCATGTAAGGGGCAAAGATATTTAATTTTGACTTCTTTTGCTTTGTTTAATAAGGCTAAAACTTGTGGACCATATTTACCGACGATATTAGTGTAATATCTTCGTGCATGTTCTAACCAAACTTTTTCATAATCGAAAGCGGAAGTAAAAACATCTTGCTTTAAATGATTAAAACTTCCAAAGGCATCCGCCGAAAATAGAATTTGATCATGAACATCATAAGTGACAAAAACTTCTGGCCAATGGACCATCATCGCGGTCAAAGTAACAAATTCTCTATCTTCAATGATGATGTGCTCATTATCTTTAATTAGGTGGGTTTTATAAGATAAACCATCCAAATCAAAGAAGCGCTTTAAGATATTTAAACCTAGCGGCGAAGTAATTACTTCCACCCCTGGATTATCTTTGATGATTTGATAAGCATAAGCAGAATGATCACTTTCTAAATGTTGAATGAAAAAATAAGCGATCGGCTGGCCATTTAATAACGATTTAAGTTCGCAATTAAATTGCTCGCTGACCTCGCTATCCACCGTGTCAAATAAAATGAATTTACCATTGGCCTTAATTAAATAGGCATTATAATTCATTCCTTTTTCTAAAGGCAAAACGCCTTCAAAAGTTTTTTCTTCCTTGTTAGCATAGAATAAGCCATAAACATTTGGAACAATTTCTTTAATCATTTCAATAACCTCATTTCTATTTTAATATTTCTAATAAGAATTGTTTAATATTATATTTACGATATATTTCCGGTTGATATAAACGATAATGGTCGCGGAAGAAGGGATGATCGTAGTTGAGAATATTATCGTAAAGATAAAGATTATTTTCTCGATATAATTCATCGCTTAATAATCGTGGAATATTCATCACGATGATTTTGCGATAACTATATAAAGTTTCAATCAAATAATTATGAACGAGGAAATAATCGCTTTTATCTAACGACAAAACGTATTTTGAATTAATATAAGTTTGATAAACATTTTGGAAAGATTTCTCGTATTGATTTTGTTGATATTTTATTAAGAAATTAGGCGTTGAAAATTGCTTTGCTAGATAGCCTTCTTGGACAAAATAACCAGTTAATGGTTCGACTAAATAGGCGTTAAGTTTATTGAGCAAAGCGAGATTCTTTTTAGATAATAAAGTTCCATAAACATAACGGTTATCTTCTTGATGGTTAAGAAGGAATTTAAGCGAGGCAAATTGTTCGATTTGACGATAATATTTCTTTTGCTTTTCTTTCCTTTTAGCAACTAGATAAGTTTTATCAAACATTTTAATAAAAGAACGCGAACGCTTCATCTTATGCCATCTTAAGTAAATTTTTTCGGCGCTAGGATGGGTCAAAAACAAATTCCTTAATAGACGCTTATTTAAATAAGGTTCATCAATAATGAGAATGTGGGTGTATTTTTTATTGAGGGTTTTAGAAGCGATATCTTCTAAATATAGCTCGCTTTGATAAGAAACGAAGTTCTTATTAATTTTAGCAAAGAAGCTTTCTAATTTATTTAAGATGATATCTTTAGAAAAGACATCGACTTCAAAATTTAGTTGATTAATGCCGGTGACAATTTCATCGAGATGATAAGTTTCTTTAGTGGCAATTAATAGAAGATGTCGCTTTTCATCAAAATAAGCGGGATTAACTTTAGTTTCCTGCGTCTTGTCTTTTTTAATTCCGCGGCTATATAACTTGATAAATAAATTATTTATTTTATTAAAGAATACATTGATGCCTAGAAGTTTATTTAATGGCTTAATGATGAAAGTCAAAACATATAAAATAGTAACAATAAGAATCGTCACATAACACAAAACGGTAAATGTGGGACTAGGTAGTAAATAGAAGATTAAATTGGTAATAAATAAAATGATGAAAAAATAAACGAAGGGAGTTAAATAACATTCAATAAAAAACTTCTTTTTCCTCATCTTAATCTTTTTAACGCGTCCATAAATACCTTCTAAAAAGATTGGTAAAACCAATAATAAGAATGATGTAACGCCTAAGACGATATAAAAGGGAATCCAAGATAAGTTATTCGTAATCGCTAAATAAAATAAAAATGATAAAGCGACCCCTAATAAAGGCAAAAGTATAAACATCAATGGTTTAATTAAACCAAAATTATGTTCTTTTTCTAGATGATATAATTCTTTATTTGAATCGTAATAGAGGATTTCTTCGTTATAATAAGGGTGATTAAAAGCGTAATAACGACTTAATAATGGTAAATTAATCATCGCGATAAATAGAAAATGCTCTAACGAAGAGGCGAAGATGAAGGCAGGAGTTTCCGCCCACATATAGATAAATAAAATAAAATAACCTAAAGCTGTAGATAAAACGACAGTCTTATCGTATTTAAATGTTTTAATAGCAGCGAATAAAACATAGGTGAACATACCGATAGAACAAAGGGCTAAAAGTAGACCACCTTCGCCTAAAATATTTAAATATCCATTATGGACATAGATTAAATTATTCAATGATTGTCCATCAGCGTTTTGCATATTGGAGAGCAATTCGCCAAACTGATTCTTCCCTACTCCAATAAACAAATTGAATTGCTTGATAATTTGATAACCAAGCGACCATAAATAACCGCGAGAATCCATCGTCGAAGTGCCGTGATCTTTAAAAATATTATTGAGGAAGAAATGCACTTGTTTTAAGATTGGTAAATTATAATATTTTGTCGATAAGATAACGATGATTATAAAGGATGTAAAGATAGCTAAAACGCTGACGAGTAAAAAGATATTTCTCACGCAATGCTTTTTCATCGTCATAATTAATCGCGCGATAATATAGACTGGTATGACGATTGTTGCAATTACAATGGTCGTCTTACATAAAGAGAAAATCATCGCTAAATAGAAAGCAATCATTAATAGATACCAAATCACATTCGGGCGATTATTATTTAAATAAATCAAAGCGATGATGCCTAATAAAATGACAAAACCATAATTATTGCCATTAATAAAGATTGATTTAATTTTTTGATAGGCAACATCTAATCCGCGAATTAAGCCATCCCAAATCGTTTTATAAGTGTCTAGTTCAGCAAAAAAAGTATAGGCGATGATAATAATAGTGAAAAGGACTACCGCATAAAATAAATAATTTAATTGCCTTTGATAATGAAATTTATGCGGTAAAATAAAGAAAAGAAAATAAGTTAAAAGAATTGTTACTCCATTATTTAAAATATTGTAAATGCGGTCGCTTAAAGTGGATGTGAGATTTGTAATATAAGTTAAGCCATCAGTGCCCACAAAAGTAATATCGACTTGAGATGGCACTAGAAAGGTTGCAACAATATTGCATATAAATAGCCCTAGAAATAACAATAAAACGAGATAGTTTGGTCGAATATTATTCTTTTTAAACTCTAGATATAAAGTTAAACCAATTAGGATGGTAATGGTAGTAAAAAGCAACGAATATTCCACCGTCGTAAAGGGGCGGTTATAGGCTCCAAAATCAAAAATAGCTAGATTAGATGTGAAAATGAAGGCTAGAATAAAGATGAAATATATTAATCCGTTAGTGATAAATAATCTTTTATTAATCATAGCAAGATGATAGATATATTTTTTATATATCTAATGACATGAATTATAAATTATTATCAAGAATAACTCAATAGAGCCAATTTGATTAGTAAGAATACTATACCTATAAATTAAGAGTTAACTTATAACATTAAAAAGAAAGTTAGCTAAAGAGATTTTGCAAAAATTATATAATATTTGCGAAAAAATTAAGGAAGAAAATAAAGCATATTTGGAATATGACTTTGCAATTAATACCACCGACAAAGGTAAAAAATAAAATGAAAATTAATTATTAACTATCTCTTTTTGATAAGTATCCGCGGTTTGAGGATGATAGATTTCACTTATCCACATTAAAGTATAAGAATTATCTTGGCTGATATTTTCAATTGTATGGGTGTGTGATGGCGCGATATTAATCAATTGAGGATGTTCACCATCGACAATATTTATAGATATCTCCCCACTATTAATATTTTGTTGAACTATTTTAGTCCTTCCAACCACCGTATAAAAAATTTCTTGTTTATATGTATGATAATGTCCGCCTTTTTTAATTGATGGGTAGGACATATTTTCACTAATTTGTCCATATCTTTTAGATTTAAATAATTCGAGGAAATATCCTCGTTCATCTTCTACGTGGTTATAGTTGACTCCTTCATCACTAAAATAGGCACAGAAGGTTTTAAATAGTTTTAGTTCGAATTCATCATGAATCAGTGGTAGATGATGGCTAGAAACTATTTCTTGTTTAAAATAAGAAATTAATTTGGCTAATTTCCCGATCGAACAATCATATGTTAAAGATAAGGACAAGATATCTTTTTGACCTTGATAGTTCTTCCCTTCGACAATTTTTAAAAATTCTTTAACGACGTCATCCACATAATTAAAGTGAACGAGGTGATTTTCATCATGAATATCAATGGATAAATCATGCGCGATGTTATAACAAAAAGTCGCGACGACCGAATTATAATTTGGCTTACACCCTGCTCCAAAGACATTATTTAAGCGATAAATATAAACTGGTAAGCCGCTATTAAAGAGGAAATCTTCTGCCATCTTTTTAGATTTGCCATAATCGTTATTTAAGGTTGCTTGAATGGAGCTAGAAAAAATAATAGGTGTCTTTTTATGATATTTATTTAAAGTTTCAACGAGATATTTTGTTAAATCAAAATTTCCGCGATAAAAATCTTCTTGATTAAGCGGTCGATTAACGCCGGCAAGATGGATGATGATGTCACATTTAAATATATAGTCATTTAATTCATCAATCGGGCAACCTAACTCGTATTCTAAAACAGTATAATTTTTATCCTGCAATAGTTTGACAAGGTGATGGCCGATAAAACCTTTTGAACCGGTCACTAAAATATTTAACATCACCTTTTTCTCCAAACTAACCTATTAACGATATCGACATAAGATTGAACGATTTTTATAACTTTATCACTAACATTTAAGTCGAGATAATCTTTGCACACACCATTGCCGTTTTTATTATTTAGGGCTACCTCAATAGCTTGTAATAAGCTCTTTTCATTAATGCCTGCTAAGACAAAGGAGGCACTATCGAGGGCTTCTGGTCGTTCGGTAGATGTGCGAATCGAAACGGCAGCAAGGGGTTGATTAAGCGAAGCATAAAAAGAACTTTCTTCTGGTAATGTTCCGCTATCAGAGACGACGAAGTAAGCGTTTAATTGCAAATTATTATAATCGATGAAACCTAATGGTTCATGCGTAATAACTCGCGAATCAAGTCGAAATTTAGTTTGGGCTAATTTCTTTTTTGATCGCGGATGACAGGAATATAAAATGGGCATATTATATTTTTCCGCTAAAGCGTTAATCGCGTTAAATAAAGAATAGAAATTTTCATCAGTGTCGATGTTTTCTTCGCGATGCGCGCTTAATAAGATATATTTATTCTTTTCTAAATTTAATCTTTTTAAAATATCGCTTCCTTGGATTTTAGATAGATTATTAGTCAATACTTCCGTCATCGGCGATCCGATGACATAAATCCTTTCTTTAGGAAAGCCACATTCAATTAAATATCGACGCGCGTGTTCACTATAAGCGAGATTGACATCGCTGATGATATCGACGATACGGCGATTAGTTTCTTCGGGCAAACATTCATCTTTCGAGCGATTGCCGGCTTCTAGATGAAAGATGGGAATGTGCAATCTTTTCGCACATATAGATGATAAACAACTATTCGTATCGCCTAGGATTAACAAAGCATCAGGTTTAACTTCTACCATCACTTGATACGACTTAGCAATAATATTTCCAATTGTCATACCCAAATCATCTCTAGATGCATCTAAATAGATGTCTGGTTCAGCCACGCCTAAATCTTTAAAAAAGATACCATTTAACGAATAATCATAATTTTGACCAGTATGGACTAAAAGCGTATCAAAATATTCTCGACATTTATTGATAATCGCTGATAAACGAATAATCTCTGGTCGAGTACCGACGATAATTAATAATTTTATTTTGCCATTATTTACAAAGTTCTTCATTCTTTAATCCTTTCTTTAAGCGTGTTGTTTAACTGTTCCACCAAAAAGTTCCAATTTCTTTAGTAATTCTTCCATGCTTCTTACATCGAGTCGTTCAGTGTTATGGGAAGTATAACTTTCACCTAAATTCAAAGCTTTGTTACCTTTTGAAAAATATTTATCGTAATTCAAATCGCGATTATCGGCTTTGATGCAAAAGAAATTACCTAAATCAACGGCTTTAAGCATTTCTTCTTGTGTGACGAGTGTTTCATATAATTTTTCGCCATGTCGCGTGCCAATATAAGTAATACCGGTTTGACTATTTGTTAAATTAATAATGGCTTTCGCTAGAGTGTCAATTGTTGCCGATGGTGCTTTTTGCACAAATAAATCACCTTGTTTACCATGTTCAAAAGCATAAAGCACTAAATCGACCGCATCATCAAGCGTCATCATAAAACGTGTCATATTAGGATTGGTGATGGTGATTGGTTTACCTTCCTGAATTTGATTTAAAAATAAAGGTATAACTGAACCCCTACTCGCCATCACATTACCATATCTAGTCAAACATAAGATTGTATCACCCTCTAGTAACTGACGACTTCTAGCAATGACATTTTTTTCCATTAAGGCTTTTGATATGCCCATAGCGTTAATAGGATATGCGGCTTTATCGGTCGATAAGAAAATAGCTTTTTTTACATGATTACGAACGCAGGCAGTGATGACATTATCCGAGCCTAAAACGTTCGTCCTAACCGCTTCCATGGGATAAAATTCGCAAGACGGGACTTGTTTTAAGGCGGCGGCACTAAAGCAATAATCGACCCCTCTAAAAACATCGATAATCGAATCTAAATTTCTTACATCGCCAATATAAAATTTTAATTTATCATTATTATATTCCTTGCGCATATCGTCTTGTTTTTTTTCATCCCGCGATAAAATTCTTATCTCTTTAATATCAGTATTTAGGAAACGATCGACAACAGCGTGTCCAAAAGAACCAGTACCACCAGTAATTAATAAAATTTTATCTTTTAAAATCGATGTATCTTTAGCAATATACTCCATCAATTTTTCTTTAATTCTTTCTAATTTAAGTTGATCGGCGTGGATTTCATCTTGTTCATACAATACATATGTGCGTAATGGCATGCCGATAACTTCACTAGCCTCTTTTTGGGTTAATTTGCAGTTTTTGCGTATTTCTTTTAAATTCATCTTCGTTGACCTCGTCTTATTTTAACAAATATCAAGTGAGTACGCAATTGAGAATGCAAGTTTTGCATAATACATTATTATTTATTTATACAATTATTCTTCATAAAACAATCAATTAGTGTAATCGACTTAAAAATTAAGTATTACTTCTATATAATACTTTCGAGGTTGAAAATGAAATCAGCAAAAAATGTTTTAACTAATAATTTAAATGAATATCTCCTTAGCGATGAGAAACTACAACTATTAAAGGATGTTGAACTAGAAATCTTTGATGATGTTTATCAAGCATGTCGAAAAAGAAAAATTCCTTTTTATTTAATGCATGGAACGATGCTAGGTGCAGTAAGACATCAAGGCTTTATACCTTGGGATGATGATATTGACACAGCTGCATATCTAGAAGATTTTGATAAAATTAAGGCGGCGATTTTAGAAGATTATCCAAATAAATATGAATTTGCCGGTTTATTTGAAAATTACCATCAAAACGCCTTTTTTGCTTTAAAAGTTATGTTAAAAGGCAGTAAAGCGATTGAAATCAATGCGGAAAATAATCCTGATCCCCGCGGTATATTTATTGATATCTTTCCAATTTTTAAGGTGAGTCAAATCCTAAAAAAGCGTCAAAAAATGTATAAGAAAATGTCATTTTATCGTCATGTCGGAGCGTTAGCCTTTGAATATAAATATCCACCTACTACTTTACTAAAGCAAGGTGGTGATGTGGAAAAATATTATAAAAAACGACGCCTGATGGGCATGCTATGCGCGCCTTTTTATCTTTGGTCAAGAAAAAAATTATTAAAAAATTACCATAGATATGATAAGCAAGATACTGGTTATTATGCTATTAATATCGCGATTGGGTTAAAAAATGATTATGGTATTACTCAAGAAATATTATCGCAAGAAAGGGAATATCAATTTGAAAATCATCGCTATCTTTCTTTAGCAAATTATGATTATTTATTAAAAGCACAATATGGGGATAATTATATGACTTTGCCACCCCTAGAGAAAAGGGAAAGACATATGATGCTAGATGTTAAAAGATAGTTGTTGTTTTGTTAAATTAAAATTTAATTATTTCTTCTTTATTTCCTCAACGAGTTTAGTTGATGAAACTCTTTTGGTGTATGGTAGGTAAATAACATCAACGCCTAACGCTTTTAATTGCTTTTCATAATTATTCCATTTCGCAGTATTTTTCCAATCATCGCCAACAACGATTGCATTAATCTGATAATGTTTACAAGCTTTTACTTTATCCATGTCTTCTTGCTCAACTGCTTTTGTGACAAAAGGTAATGATCTTACTAAGCGAATGCGATCAGCAAAAGAGATGATCGAATGTTTACCTTTATAGCCCACTAGATCATCAGTGGTTACACCTACGATTAATTCATCGCACATCTTACTCGCGCGGCGAAGAATATTTAAGTGTCCAATATGGAACATATCATACACCCCAGTCGTGTAAATACGATGATATTTATTAAAACAACGATTGCGATATAAATATAAATAGTGATCGGCCGAATAGACTAGCCATCTTTCTTCATCTTTTAAGCAACGCACATAAGCATCTTCATAAAAAATATCACAATTAATAATTTCACCATAGTAATTATTCCAAGCTTTTAAAGGTCGAGGCAAGGGATATTTACGAGGAACAAATATATCCCCTACTCGCTCTTTAAATAATTCTCTTAGGAAATATTTTTCTTCACCATTTTTAATTCGCGAATATCTAATTCAAAATCGCGATTAATATATTCATAAGGCGCTTTAAAATTGATATTTGCTAATTTAAATGCATTATTAAAATATTTCGATGTCGCTATGCCATAAATTTCATTCATAAAATCATTTAAATTAAAATAAGGTTTGGCAAAATAATCTTGATAAAAATCATACGGCTCAGCATTGACTTTCATGACTTTTGAGGGATTAACAAATGTATAGCGTTCGACAAATTCTTCATTAGTCCAATTTTTTGATAAGAGATTATATAAACCACCAAAACATAAATCCGCGCCTGAACCAGTAATTAGATTTTCTAAACCAAAATCCAACGCGCGAATAGCCATTTTATATAAGCCAATTTCAATCGGCGATAATGGCTCACCCTTTTGTAACATCAGATCGTCTTGAAAATCTAATACATCTTGAAAGGTTACCGGTACTTCAATTAATCTTAAACCAAATTTTTCTGCATAGATGTGGGCTTGTTCAACTTCATCTACGCCTGTCACTTCCGGATATTTTAAAGTGAACGCAAGTGTGCCCTTAGGCAAATAAGAAGCAAGGAGAGCACTATCGATGCCACCACTAAGACAAATACCAGTTTTAGTAAAATCAAGTTCACTAAAATATTCTTTTAAATAATTATCTAAGTCTAATTTTGTTTTAATGTTAACTCTTTGGTGAAATTCTAGACTTAAATCAATTTTTTGCTCACTTAAAGGAGTAATGTCTTTTGGCATATCTCTTAACACTAAGTAGGTTGCAATGCATCTTTCAATTGAGTTATTCATGTTTCATCCCCCAATCATAATTAGTAAAAATTAAATTTGCATCAATAGTCTTTATCATAAAGTTTTAAATAAGATTCAACCATCATCTCCTTTGAAAATCTCTCACCAAATTCTCGTAATGCTTGATGATTAATATTATCTTTTCGCTCAAGAAATTTTTTAATCGTTTCAGTAAAAGACGCGAGATCATAACGCTCAACTGGAAAAGAATTTTGTAAATCAATTGTTTCTAGTGAACCAGTATCTGCTAAGCAAATAACTGGCAAGCCACACATTTGGGCTTCAATATTTATCAAAGAAAAAGTTTCTTGCCTAGAGCAATTAAGCAAAGCATCATGCGCGCAATATAAGTCATTTAATTCTTGAATAGTTAATGTCCTTTCAAGATGGTTAATATTTTTAGGAAGATGGATGTTACTATTTAGATGACCAACAAGGGTAAAATTAATCATTGGAAAATTATTGGCAAGATTTAGAATCATATCTAAGCCTTTGCTTTTCCCCCACTGATTAGCAACGCTGATTAAATTAATCTGAGAAGATTTTTCTCTCATCTTTTTTAATTGGAAAGCACTAGGGTCAACGCCATTATAGATGGTAACAAGGCGTTTATTTTGAAAAAATGGTGATTGTGCACATAAATTAGTAAGCCAATTAGAAACACAGGTGATAACTAAATTATCATAATCGGCAAATATTCTTTTTTTTACAAAAAAATATTTCTTAGAACGATCTATTAATATGGTTTTAGGGTAATTTGCTTTATGTTGACAATTTTGACAAAGCGTTTGCCATTTATAACAATTGTCTTTAAAAAAATGCGCGCAGCGACCAGTAAACCACCAACAATCATGACAAGTTATGATTGTTTTAATATGGTTATCTTTTAAATAATTTAAAAGCAAAGAAACATTAATAAAATAACCATGCAATGTATGTAAATGGACTACATCTGGCTTTATTTTATTAATGTATCTAATTAATTTACGAGTAACTGAGTAATTTCTAAAACCATCGGAACCATCTAGATGAGTTAATAGACGGTTGAAACGACGATTTATGCTATTTCCGATTTGATAATAATTAAAATTACAGTCATGAGGTTTTTCGTCTGGAGTAGCAACATATACTTGATTACCGCGCTTAATAAGCGCTTCACAAATATTCTTACAAATTTGCCACGAGGAAATCTTCGCGTTACCGTTAATGAGAAAAACTTTCATCAGATCCCCCTTCTAATAAATTTGATAAATTTGCTTTAAATTCATCATCTAATTGAGAAATATATTTCGCATTTTCTTCCCTATTAATATGGTTTGCTGATTTAATAATTGCTTGGGCTAAATTCTCTCCGCTTTCGTCTTCGTCATAAAAGATAACCCTATCTAAAAAGGGTGAGTCAATAACGCTGATGGATTTAGAGGAGACAACATTTAAACCGCACGCTAAATAAGTAATAATCTTTGAAGGAAATGAACTTTCATTAAACACTAAATGAGGATTTTGAGTTGCTAAACCGATATCGTAAAGCTGAATGATTTCTAATAATTCGTTTTCATTAACATAACCATCATAGCTAACCGGGAACGATTTTAAATAATTTATCAGTGTCTCATCAGCCTGGGTAAAGATATGAATAAGATAATTTTTAGGTAACAATTTAGACGCATTAAGAATATTAAAAAGCCCACCTTTAATCTTCGAGGAAGTGCCAGCATAAACAATGTGGATTAAATCACTACTACTTTTATGAGCGAGATTTTTCAGTGAATTATATGCGCCATATAAAAATATTGTTTGATTTTCCTTTGATTCTTTAAAGATCTTTCGATGAAGAGGATGCGAAATCATAATAGTCTTTTTAAATTTCCTAATATAATTGATTTCTTTTATAACTGAATATTTAATATTACCTACATCAGAATATAACTCGGCAACAAATAAAAATGCGTTTTTAGGAGAAAATGAATCAATAAGAGTTTGATAATATTTTGAGAATGATAATGAATGATAAATAATGATTTTATCGTCTATTTCTTTGTTTTTTAAAGTAAATTGAATCGCGCGTTTAATAATTAATTTGGCTTTAATTCTTGTAGGTAAAATAGTTAATCCACCAGCAAATTCAATTATTGTTAATGAATTAACTTGGAATTGATGATTTTTTTCTTTAAATGGCCATTTTTTTCTAGGCGCACCGACATTTAAAAGGTAGACATCATAATTTTTCGGAAGCGAATTAGCAATATAATAGGATAAATTACTCCCGGCATTGGACGCAAAAAGGTATGATGACTGCGCATTATTTACATTACATAAAATAAAACATTTTGATTTAGACATATTACCTCTTAAATATAAATTTCTTCATAAATATTTTGTAATTGATTTTTTTCTGGTTTGGACTTTTGATAACATAGTAAAAACAAAGGAATAAGATAAAAAGCTAGACATAATATTGTCCAATATAATGATGAATTAGAAGGAATAATTATATTGGGAAAATTAATAAAATGTAAAACGATAAAAGATATTAAGAAGGTTCCAATTAAGATAGCTATATTGATATAAAAATTAGTTTTAAACTTTCGTAAATAAAAGATGATAACAGCTAGATAAGAAAGGGCTAAAATTGCACCAACAAGATAATAGACCCACTGATAATTAAAAAAGAAATAATTATTAATTATTTCAACTCTACTATTAAAATAATTAGCAATTTCTTCATTTAGGTTACAATCAAAACCAATATTAATTTTTTTATTTTGGCTCGCGCTTTCTAAGACATTTAAAAAGCGGCCATAATTTTCAATATAAATTGCTGATAGAGGCGGTTTTAAGACACATAAAAGCACATCTATTGCCCAATCAATATTATCAAATAAGGCTGGTGAACAAATTATATTAGGAATATTTTGATTATTAGGAATATGTTTTAATTCCTTCGCTAATTGACTTTCATTAGAATAAACTCCACGCAATTTGCATTCATAAGAAAATTCATCATCTAAAACATTTTTTAATTCAACCTTAATTTTTGATAGATAGCCCGAACTAACATCATCGGAAAATATAATATCTTTGTAGCTGTCTAGATTAAATTGTTCGCATATCTCGTTAGCGAAATCTTCTGGAATATATATTGCATCATCACTACTAGATAAAAAACTATAACGAGAATAATAATTATCATTGTCTAAATCTAATCTTTCCCCATCTAAAATAGGTAGATCACCTAGATAAATAAAATCTTGATTATCGCGCGGCGATTCTTTACTTTCTAATAAATTGATATCTTTTTTTAATGTTGAATCATTGTAAGAAATAGAAAAATAAAAGTTTTCAGTAAACATTCTAGTCGCTAAGGCGTATGTTCGATAACGATTTTCTAAATTATATAAAGCAGAAGAATTTAAAAGCGACGAGATTTTATTAGGAGCATTATCAATAGAAAAATATAATCTTTCTTCAATACTAGAGGCGTAATTAATTAAATCGTCCTTTAATAAAGAAAGCTGATTTTGTGAACCAAAGGAAAAAGAAACTAAGGTGGCTGAAAAAACCAAGAGAGAAATTATTGAAGAAAGGAAATATTTAAGCCAGTTCTTTTTCATGATTCTTATCCTTTATTTTTTGGAAGATGGTTGAATGAACAAATTTTGGATTATTTTTATTATCTGATGTTAGATAATTGTCATTAGCAAGATAAAAGATGAAGATATTTGATAATAAGGACATTTGATGTGGCTCTTTAATAAATATTAAAATTACTAAAAGAAAACATAATAATCGATTGATAAGGCTGACTTTTTTGTTCATTAAAAAAGCAAAACAAAAGAATAAAATAAATAAAATACCTGCTATACCATAAGCACCTAATAGGTAGGTAAAGGTGTTTAAAGAAGTATCTAATAAACCAGGATATTTGCTTTCAGAAATCAGTTGGAAATAATATTGATATGAACTTCCCGCTCCGAAAAGAGGAAATTTTAAGAAAATTTCAAAGTCAACAAACATTGCATATATTCTTGTTGTTAGGCTCACGCCTTTTTCGGCAATAAATGGGAAAAATTCCGAAATTGTGCCAATCATCGGGATACAAACAATGACACCAATACCAAATATAATGGTGATAATCCAAGCCAAAACTGTTGTAATTTTTTTATTGATTTTAACCAAAAAAAGCGGCACTAAAAAGACAATTAAAATATATCCCGCTAGTGAGCCAGTGCTAATTAAAGAAACGCCAAATACCAAATAATATGGTAATTGTTTATACCATCTATCTTTATCAAAGATAATTAGCATCGCTAGAGCAATCAAACAAAAAGAAGCAAAAATGCCCGGTTCCCAAAAGATCGCGCAATTGTTACCTAAAATACTAGAAGAAGTAATCGAAAAGAAAATATAAAAATAATTGAAATATAAATCATTAACAATTGAATTAGAAAAGTTTTCGCCATTAATGAAGATAACAAGGGTAAAGAAAAGTGAAATAATACAAAGAATAAAAAAGAGATTTTTAAATAATTTATAGAATGTTTTAAATGAAAATAGTTTAACAAACAAATAGGCTGACCAAATTGTAATGAGAAATTTACCGACGCCAAAAACTGTGTTGAAACTCTTAGTTGCAAGCATTGAAACCACGACTAAAATGCTAAAAATAATCACATACCATAAAGAGACATCACTAAAATATTTTTTGGCAACCTTTTTATCTTTAAATAAAGCAAGAGGAAAACGAAAATAAATGTAGGCAATAAGAGCAATAATAGCAAAAAATAAGACGGCTAATAAAGAAATATCATTCAAGGGATATGAAGAGGCAAAAAAAGATAGAATTAGCAAAATAATTGCTAACGATCTAGGCACAAAGGCGTCTTTACTATCGGCTTTGATTAAAGCGTCATTAATTTTTTGAACAAAAGGGATGCGCCTAGACAAGGTATTAACAATTGATGCGCGTTCGCCTCTAGAAAGAAATAAAACAAACATGATGAATAAATAGAAGATTGAATAAATGATAATTGTAGCAATTAAAAATCCCCAGGAGGAAGTATCAAAAGTGTAAACTAGGAGAAAACCAGCTAAAAGAGATAACGTGAAAGGAAATAGATATAAAGCAAAAACATTTAATAAAAATTTTTTAATATCAAAATTTTGTCGGCGATAATACACAAAATAACATTTCAGACCATTAATAATTATCGTGCCACATAAATAACAAATAGTTAAACCAAGAATGCCGTAAAAATAACCAAACATCCAGCATAAGCCTAGACGCACAATTGATACGGTGAGTTCAATAATTGAGGCTTGCTTGATGGTTCCCATCGCAAAAGAAACATTTTGTTGAATTATAAAAATAATATTAAAAATAACATCAACAAGCAAAAGAATCGTTGGTAAATAAGAGGCAGAATACATCGGTTCTAAATATAAATTAAGAAAATCTTGTCCAAAAATAATGAAGCCACTAGCAATCAGCCCCGCAATCATAATTTGAAATTTGCCGATATTAATTGATGATTTATTAATTGCATCAAAATTGTTTTGACTTATTAATGTTGTAACCTTCGGCAAGAATAAATTAGAGATAGCAGATGAAAACATAAAAGCATAAGTCTCAAAGGTAATTGCAATGCCAAAGATGGCAACCGTGGCCGAATCGCGAGTTGTAGCTAAAAGAGTCGGCATAATGCTTAAAGAAATTCGCGACGCAATCGAAGATATAGCAATCCAAATTGTATAACCGATGATGCCTTTTAATAATCTTTTATCGCGATAATTTAATTTTGGTCGAATCTGACATTTTTTAAAGACAAAAAACGCTTTAATAGTAATGATTATCACTGAAGATATCACATTCGCAAACACAGCAAAATAAAGGCCTAAATCAAAAATTAAACAACAGGCTAATAATATTGTGGTTAAAGCCTTCTGCGCCATTGATAAAATTTTGATAATCGAGAATTCCTCATGACCATTTAAAATCCCATTTAATGGTAAAAACGGGAAAGAAAGGCAAGAATAAATTGCAACAATAATAAAAACTATTTTAAAGTCGCCGATTTCAGTAGATGATAAACCGCCATAAATATATGGAATGCAAAAGAAAACGACTACGCACGATATAACAATAAAAGCGTCAATAATTAAATAAATTTTAGCTATTAAACCTAAGAATCTATTTTCAAATTCAGCATCATTATTTATGCGATATTTGGCGATAAACCTAGTAACGGATTGACTTAGACCAAAATCAATTAAAAAAATGCTTATTGTGTTAAGCGCGAGTGTATATAAACCATAACTATCTCCTAATCCTCTAGTTAAATAGCGTAGAAGAAGAAAGTTTACTAAAACTTCAAAGATGATTGTTAGATATGAAAATATAGCGCCCTTTTTAATTTTTTTTGTTGAGCCAACCGCCACTTCCATGAAAATAATTTTAATATTTAAAATTAAATAATCAATATTAAATGATGGTTGGCAATTATGTTAGTTTGTAGGCAAGATAAAAAAGAATATAATATTGGCGTTTTGCTGTTTATTGGACGCAAATCCGAATGTATTTAAATATTATTCTAGAAAATAAAGATCAAAAAATTGTATTTTTGAGTATTAAAAAGTTCTATCCCATAGCTGATAATATAGTAAAAAATAAGGGTGTTTTTTTATTTGTTATTTTTTCCATTTTGCAGTTATAACTTAACAAGTTATCAAATAGTTTTCTTTTTTATTATATAATTAAATAGTTATGGATTACTCGGTTTTGATGTCGGTTTATCATAAAGAAAATCCTGTTTTCTTAAAAACAGCAATTGAAAGTATTTTAAATCAAACATTTTTAACAAATGACTTCGTTATTGTTCATGACGGAAGTCTAACAAAAGATTTGTATGAAATCTTGCAATCTTATAAAAAGAAATATCCAAAAATTATCAATTTAGTCGGATATAAAACAAATAAAGGATTAGGATATGCCCTTAATTTTGGCTTAAAATATTGTAAAAATGAAATTGTCATGCGGATGGATTCGGACGATTATTCAAAACCTCAGCGAGCTGAAATACAAGTAAACAAATTTGTTTTGGATAATGTTGATATATCATCGACCTGCATTGAATTATTTAAAAATCATCCGGATGAAATTATAGGTAAACGCAATGTTCCAATATTAAAAAAAGATATTATAAAATGTTCCAAGACGCGGTCGCCTTTTAATCATCCTTCGGCGATATTTAAAAAAAGTAAAGTTCTTGCCGCGGGTGGATACAAAAATCTTTTATTTAAAGAGGATTATTATCTTTGGATTAGAATGATTCAAAATGGTTCTACCTTTAATAATATAAAAGATTATCTAGTAGCAATGCGCACTGACAATGGAACATTTTTAAAAAGGAAAAAAATGGAAGTTTATCAGAGTGCATTATGGCTTAATAAATATATGTTTGATACTCACTATATCAACAAACCTAGATTTTATTGGAATAAAATAATCTATTTTTTAAGGCAAAAACTCCCATCTAAAATTGTTAAATCAATTACAAAATTATATTGGAAATAACTATTTGTTAAAAAGACGAAAGAATTTTTGTGATTGTTCTATAAGCGAAAAACACTTTTTAGCAGTGCCAAATTGGTTGAGGTAAATATCTTTATCTTCTAAACCACAAATAATATCATTTATTAAACGAGATAAATCATTCTTATTTGTTGCTAGAAAACAACATTTCTTCTCTAGTAAAAAATCTATCGCCCCACTATTTTGATGTCCATAAGCAATTACTGGTTTACCAAGGGATAAAGAATCGCCAACTTTTGTTGATAAAGAATATTCAACCATCTTAACATCTTTTTTTGCAAAACCTTCAACAAGCAATAACGCTCCTGCGTCATTTAATGAAATTTCAATCATCTTGTTATAATTGACTGGAGAACGAAGAATAATGTTTTGGCTTTTATCTTTGACTTTGCCAATATCACGAGAATAAACGTGAATTTTGATAGTGGAATTAAAACTTTGCAATGTTTTTGCAATCTCTAAAATAGATTCGTAGCGACCATATTCTAGATTCCCAAAATAATACCAGTCTTTTGTTAAATCAATGCCTTCGCATAATTTTGGTGAAATATTTGAAGCAATATAAATAACTTCACCAGCAACATTTGGGTAATGATTTAAATACAATTTTTTAATTTTTTCGGATTCGAAAATGCAAAAAGCATCCATATTCATAACTTTATCGATTATTTTAAGATATTTTTTTCGATACAGGCGATTGAACAAATGACCTTGATAAGCATCATAAAAAACATAATCATCAGCGATCGATAAAATTAATTTAGTGTGATATTTTTCAGCAAAATGGATGGCAATATCGAAAATAAAAAAATCTTTGGAAAAAGCAATAAAAATATAATTAGGAGAAAAATTCGCAACAAATTCTTCTAATTCTAAAGTGTCCCAATATTTTTTCTTCCAAAGCCATTTACGCATAAAGCGATATAATGGTCCGCGCTTTTTAGGCTTATAAGTTTTAACACTTAAATCAGTCCACTCTTCTAATAACTCATCGTATCTAAATAATCTTCCAGTCTTAATCTTTGAATTAACCCGGCGTTTTAATAGACGGTAATCGGTAATTTGAAACAATTCATTACAGTGACCTTTGCATGGAACGCGGGCATCAGAAAAAATTTGAGCAAGATTAGTCTTTTTAAATTGGTGAAAATATGAATCAAACGCTCTTGATTGAACTGTTTTATTATATGGTTGAGTTCCAACAATTAATATTTTCGCTTCTTTGTCCATTTTAATTTAATCATCAGTGTTATAATAATCAGAATAATACTTACCTTTTGACATTTTTTTCAGCCAATTTTTAATTTTTTTAGGAGCGTGTCTAGAAATAAATGTTCTAATATCAAGACGAAGCGTCTCAAAAATTGTCATCTTGGGTCTACTACTAATATAGAGATTGTTTTTCTTTAAGAAGCGATAGGCTTTTCTTAAATATTTACCTTTTCTAATCGTGTCAACAAAGGGAAAAACTTTTTTATTTTCGACCCAACCACAAAAAAGATTATGCTCGCGCGCTCTTCTAGTTAATCTCACTTCAAATTTCCAAGGACTTTCATCATTGACTATCATTTTTAAGAGATCTTCTTTTTTCCAAATGGATGGATAAAGGTTAACTTCATAAACTCGTTTAGTTAGTGGCAATAAATGAATTTGATTTACTTTATCGATCCATCCTTTAGTTAAGGTTCGCTTAAAAAAGCGTAAATAAGATAATTTATTTTTTTGCATAAAAGAGAAGAGAAAATCTATTTTTTTCTTATCAACATAGTTAGATATTAGATAATCATCTAAAGTTAAAAAAACATATTCCGCATCAATGTGATTTAAAGCTTGTTTTAATCTAAAAGAATAGTCGCCATTAAAAAACATAAAATTATCAAAAGTTTGTTTACCTAAAGGATTATCTTTATCACTCACAAGATAAATTGGTGGATGATTTGGCCAAAATTTATTAACTAATAAAGAATTGTTCTTCCAAAGATCGCTAAATTTATCACAAGTAGTAATTATAATGGCTAATTTATTCATTTTTAATCCTAGTGACACAACAAAATTATAAATTATTTATTTCTAATAAAAAGGTTCTTCAATTTAAGTAAAACTTTTTCAAAGAAATTATAACTGATTTTCTTTTCAACTTTTACTTTGTAAGAAACATCTTCATAAATGAAATTAGGGTGTTTTAAAGGAAAATCATAATTATAGGTTGGCATGTTAAAGAGGCTTTTGGATTTTTTTAATCCAACAAAATGGTTTTTTCCTGTATGCGTTCCACCATAAGCGCCTATATTTGAAATAAGATTTTTCGTCGGAACAATATTTAATTGTTTATTTAGCATACACGCGACGCCTAAAATGGTTTCATAATATTCAATTCCGGAATTTCGACGTTTAGTAGCTATTTTAATAAAATTATCAAATTTCTTTTTTGACGAAAAATTTTGTCTAATAACTTCGAGTTGATTCTTATCATCTAACCAAGAATATTTTGAATCAAAAGAATTGATGACTCTTCGCCAGGACGCCCAACCCCAAATACTACCACTTGTCGTAAAAAAATAGTCATAAGGATATTCTTTTTTATAGGTTTCAAAATGATTCATGCCACAAATCATGCCAATTCTTTCATCGTTTTCATATTTAAGTAATAGTTCCCAACAAAACTCAAAAAAAGCAGGTGACGGAACATCATCATCTTCGAGAATAATACATTTATCAACAATAGAAAACGCCCAGGTTTGGGCAATATATTCCGATGGATCACAACCTAGATTCTTTTCTTGATATTTTTTATAAACTTGGCATTCCCAATCTAAATTTTCTTCGATAAATTCGCGACAAGCCATTATAGCAGCAACTTCATTAGCATTTCTAGGCCCATCTTGATAAAGGAAAAGTTTTTTTGGCTTAGCGTTTTTGATTGCTGTAAATGTTTGACGGAGTCGCTCTAAGTTATTAAAGAAGATTAACAAGACATTGTAATCAGACATAAAATACCCGTTGTTAATATATCAAGACAATAAATTTTGTCAATGTTAAAAATAGCGCGATATCGATAGTTACTTGCAGGTAATAGTTACCTATAAATTCCATTTGGCTTAATTTTAATTTTACTTAATCATGATGCTATTTAGTGATATTTAGTCGAACTTGGTCGTTTTATCAAATTGAGAAAAAGGTTTAGGTGTAAAAGTCAAGTTGAAAATGTAGTTTTTCGCCAATCTCAAAATGTTGTTTTTTAACTTTCGTCTTCAAAATTTTTTATGGTAAACAATGGTAAAATGTTTGCTTTTAATTTATCTATCTTATTTACCGCCTATAGATTTACAATTTTTCTAACATAATCACAATTTGTCAAACAAACTAATCTTCTTTTGTTATAATTAACCCGTTAGAAATGCTTGAAATTAAAAATTATTTAGTTAAAAAAGATATTACAAAAGATTATATTTTTGAAGATGGTATTAATTTCATTAACAAAGATAATCTCGATATCTTTAAATATTTATATCATGGCGATATCAGAAAAATCTCGTTTGAGTTATTAATTGATGGTCAATTATTTAAACAGGAAGATAATCAATATTTATATTTTTTAAAGATAGACGCGAAAGTAATATCATTAATGACTATTTTTCTACTTAATGGCGAAATAAATAAAAGCCAAATTAATCGAGAATTATTTAAATTAAAAGAGTTAAAAATCGCCACAGTAGAGGAAAGAAATATTAAAAGAGACGAAATATTTAAAATTATAAACAAATTCCATCCAATAGCGGTTTTAATTAATTTAAACGATACTACTAACGATGATTATTTTATTGAAAATAGATCATATATTACTAATTTACACCGTTTAAATTACCCCCTACTATCCTTTGAACAAGAAGGAGAATTAAAAATAGTGAGTCAGATGGATAGTCCAAAAAAGAAAACAAATTATTTTTATCTTTTTAACCAAGAAGTAGATCATAACAAGTCGCAATCCTATCGCTTTAAGAAGTTCTATATTAACAACTGGCTCATATTTTTAATCAGTTTAATCGCGAATACATTTTTAATAGCTTTTTCAAGCGCGATTATCCCATCTTTTAACGATGATTCATTACTAAATAAAGTTTTATTAATCATTGTGACAATCGTCTTCTTTTTAATCTCACTAATATTAATTATTATCTCTTTCGACTTTACTATCGATCAACTAAAAGATAATAAAAAGAGATTTAAAATAGTGTTACTATGCGTTGAAATACTTAATGTCCTAGGAGCAGGCCTTGGCATCGGAATAAGTTTCTTAATGCAACACTTTAATATTTTAATAACGGACGAGAATTACACTACGAAGATGTTTATTATCCCTATAATCATCTTTGGTGTTTTATTAATCATTCCTTTTATAAGTAAATACATCAATATGTTGATCAAAATAATTAAAGATAAATTATTTAAAAAGAAATAATAAATTATTAATAAACTAAATTGATATTTCACCAATAAAATCATGCATCCTAATTTGATGTATGATTTAGTTTAAGTTCACTAAAAAATACGAGAGATAGGTGTTAAAACCCTTAATCTATTAATTACCTGCTAGCAGGATGGCATTAAAAAGCTTTGAATGTTGACCATACTGATTAATAATTAAGCGATTATTATGATTATGGCTCTATTAATCAAAGCCATTTCACTCGTACCTTCCAAAAATTTAATGGTCAAACACCTAATCAATATCGTTTAAAGAAATAGTTAGATAATTCTTTTTGAAGAAATTTTATCAAACAAATGCAAGCGATTTTTATTCATTACAATCTTTAATTGATCGCCCTCTTTTAAATCGATTGTCGAAGGCACTTTAGCAATCATTTCCTTCCCGCCATATTGAAAATGGATATAGTATTCATTACCAACAAGTTCAGCGACATCAATACTTATAGCAAGGGGTTTAGAAACTTCAGCTTTCGCTTCGATATATTCTTGGTGATAAAGATCTTCAGGCCTTATTCCTAAAACGATTTGATCAGAAGGGTTAGTTAAAGCCTCTTGATATTTGTTTAATAAATTGCAATTTTTTTCTTTTAAAGTTTGAAGATATTTTAAGCGCATTTGGAAACGTTTATCTTCCGCATTAATCTCAGCAATTTCTTTTAAAATATCTTCGTTTTGCGACTTAATTGATGCAATTTCCCCTTGATAATATTCTTTAATGACCTTTTCAACATTGTAGTTTAAGTCTAAAGAATACTCGTCAGTGATAGATAAGCGTTGCTTATGATATTTCACATCGATTAAATTCATAGCTGGCGAACCAATAAAGATTGCTACAAATAAATTCGCGGGTTTTGTATAGATTTCTTTTGGGGTACCAATTTGTTGAATATAACCATCTTTCATTACTACGATTCGATCGGCCATCGTCATCGCTTCGGTTTGATCGTGCGTAACATAGATAGTTGTCGCATTAATTGAACGATGCAATTTAACAATCTCTGAACGCATTTGAACCCGTAGTTTCGCATCTAAATTAGATAGAGGTTCATCCATTAAGAAAAGCTTCGCGTTACGAACAATTGCTCTTCCTAGGGCTACCCTTTGTCTTTGCCCACCACTTAGGGCGTTAGGCTTTCTAGATAAATAAGGAGTAAGTTCTAAGATTTTTGCAACTTCTTTTACCCGCATATCAATTGCATCGCGTTTTTGATGACGGAGGCGATAAATCTCTATAGGAGTATTTTCATAATAAGATAAAGATTCTTTTAAAGACCCTAAAAGATTAGCTTTTTCTTCTTCATTTAAATTTTCTTTAGGGAGATTTTTGATGCGCTTTTTTAAATATTTGACAATCTTTTCATCGATAGCAATTTTAGGTGAACCATCTTTATTAGTAATTAAAGTTTTAAATTTCTTAATTTTTAAAGAGAAAGCTAAATTATCATAAACGGTCATATGGGGATAAAGAGCGTAACTTTGGAAAACCATTGCAATATCTCTCTCTTTTGGCTCTAGATTATTCGCTAAAACTTTGTCGATAAATAAATCGCCATAAGTAATGCTTTCTAAACCAGCAATCATTCTTAAAGTTGTCGATTTACCACAGCCACTAGGACCGACAAAGACGATGAATTCATTTTTCTTAATATCCAAGTTAAAATCGTAAACCGCCTGCACGCGATTTTCATAAATTTTATTGATATGTCTTAAAGAAACGTAAGCCTCATCACTAGGCAAGTCTTTTTTGGCTGATAAATTATCTTTCTGGGCGTTTTTCATGTTGAGATAAACGCGATTGCGCTCCTTCAAAAGGATTTTTTCTTCTTCTGATTTAATTTTAAAAATTTTCTTACACCATTCTTGAAATTTCATTTTGACCTCCCCTATTTGATGCCACTACGAACGATACCTCTAACAAAGGCGTTTTGGGCTAAAGAAATGACGATGACCATCGGAACGGAGAAAATGACCGATGCAGCCATCACTAAATTCCAATCGACACGACCAGTCGAAGAGAAGAATTGTTGCATCCCTAATGAAAGGGTAAATAATTCCGGCGATGATTGTAGATAGATGCTCGGCCCAACATAATCTGACCAAGCATTGATAAAACTAAAGACAAAAAGCGTCGCTAGACATGGTTTAAGTTGCGGCAAAATAACTTGCCATAAGATGCGAAAAGAAGAGCTACCATCCATCTTAGCGGCTTCGTCGAGTTCAAGAGGAATATCATCCATAAAAGAACGCAACATGAAGACATTGAAAGCACTACCGCCAATCCAAGGAATAATTAGGGGCAAGCGCGTGCCTATCCAGCCGAAAAACTCATATTCAACATAGGCAGGAATCATCGTGATGACCCAAGGTATCATCATCGTTGAAAGTAAAATATTGAAAAATAAATTCGACCAGCGATTGCGGAATCTAGAAAAACCATAAGCAATTAAAATGGAAGCGACAATACCAATTCCCATCGTCGCAATGACCATGATGATGGTATTTAATAACTTTTGACCTAAATCAATATATTGCCACGCTTCAACATAATTTTGAAATCTTAACTCCCCACTATAAAGAACGGGAGGATATAAGAAAATAGAATTGCTATCTTTCATAAAAGACATCAAAACCATGTAAATAAAAGGGAAAGCGAACGCTAGACTAATCACTAGACATAAAACAAATAAAACAATATAAACGACGATATGTTTAACTTTCTTAAAAGAAGGAGAATATCGTTTATAAAGGGCTAAATCGAGATAATTATCGTTCATATCTATCTCCTTTTATCAACTTTATCTTTATGATTGCTCATCGCCATAAAGATTAAGGTGAGAGCTAAAGTGATGACAAAGACAATCCATGATTGTGCACTAGCGTAACCAAGCGTCTTCGAACCAATCGATTTAAATGCGTTTTGGACAATTAATAAGGAAGTAGTTGTCGTCGCAATACCAGGTCCGCCTTCGGTCAATAATTGAACTTCCGCATAAACTTGTAAGGAAGAAATTAAGCTTGTCAAAGTAACAAAGAAAATTGTTGAAGATAACGAAGGTAAAACGATGTGCCAAAATTTTTGGAAGACATTGACACCATCGAGTTCACTCGCCTCAATGATATCGTGATCGATGCCTTGAATACCCGCTAAAAGGATTAACATCGTTGGACCTAAACCATTCCATATCCCAATGAAGATAATCGTCGCCATACTTGAGACTTCTCCGCCAAAGAAATCAATGGCAGGAAAACCAAAAAAAGATAAAACGTAATTGACAATATTATATTCGCCGCCAGTGAAAATCATTTTCCATAAAAGAGCAACGCTGACGACAGGAATGATGCTCGGCAAATAAATCAAAACGCGAAAGACTTTGCGACCTACGATCTTTTTATTGAGCAATAAGGCGATTAATAAGGCGATAATTACTAACAAAAAGACTTTAACAAAGGCGTAAATAAAAGTATTGAGCAAAGCTCTTAAAAAGGTAGCATCTTCCCGAAATATTCTTAGATAATTATCAATGCCAACAAACTCCCAAGGATCGCTAGAAAAATTCATCATCGACGTATTAGTAAACGATAAAACAAAAGAGATGCATATTGGGACGAGAGTAAAAAGTGTCAAACCAATTAACCAAGGGGAAATATAGGCGAAAAAGAGCATCGTCTTTCGTTTTTCAGGATTGAAACTTTTCCTTTGTTTAGTTATATCGAGAATATCAACTTTTTCCATTTTAAATTTCGAGCATTAAATCATTATGAATATTTTCTAAAACTTTATCTAAATTAGAGCTAGAAGGATTTTCAATATATGGGATTAGATAAATTCCAATAATATTTTCAAATGCCTCTTGGGAAACATATTTATTATAAACAATCTCGTGGGTATAATTTGTCGCGATGTTCATAAAAAACTCATTGATATAAGCAATATTTGCATCTTCGTTTTCCATAAAAGCATCGCTACTAGCAACGAGTTTATTACCGGGAATATTAAAAGATTTTTCAGCCATAAATTCTTGGCCAACTGTCATATAATAATTTAAAAAGTCTACCGCCTTATCAACGACTGGGGAAGAACGATAAACGGCTAAACCAACCATTCCGCAACTAGTCGCATATGTATCTTCGATAGTGAGAGCTTCACCGCTCTCTTTAGCGGGAACTGGAGGTGGGCATAAGCCAAAATCAAAACCAATTGTATCCCAATTATAATTTGAATAAGCCCAGTTACCATAAAAGCAAAATGGCAATTGACCATTTCTAAATAAATCGCCACTACCAATTGATGTTGGACCAATAATTGGGGAAGATTTCTTCTCGCCGTTTTGCAAATTGATAAAGAATTCAAAGGCCTTTTTAACGCCTGGATCAGTATAATTAAATTCCATTCCATCGCTTGTCCAAGTGCTACTACCAGTCATTTGAATCCACTCCATCAAATGTTTATAAGGAACGCGGTCGAGCATCGTGCCATAATTAACCTTAACGCCACCACCTAAATCTAATCCGACAAATTTATTCGATAAATCATAAAATTCATCCCAGCTCATCGGAATAGTTTCACTAGGGTATTCTAAAAACCCTTCATCGCCAGCTTTGTAATTATTTACTTCGTTATAACGATCGAAAAGACCTTTGTTATACCATAAGACAAAATCTGGTGACCAGTCTTTAATTAAAGCGTAATAATCGCCTTGGCCAATACTATCACCATCATAACGATAGGAATCGTTGATATCCCATAACTCAATTTGTCCATCGTCATTAGAGGCAGTTTTAATATCTAAGGCACCAGACTCTATATAAGGCGTCAAATTTAATAATTTGTTACTAGCGATGTGACTAGGAAATTCTCCGCCTTCAGTAAAAAAGATATCAGGCGCACTTTTTGAAGAACCTAGTTGAATATTTAAACTATTGTAGTAGCTATCCGTTGCCGGAATGACGCGGACCTCTGTGCCAGTTAACTCTCGATAACTACTTGCGATACTTTCATAACTACTAATTTCACTATTATCGCCCCAAATATAAAGGATGACATAATCGCGTTTAGAGTTATTGTCGCAACTAGTTAAAAGCAATAAACTAATAATCGTTAATAATGATGCTTGCAAATGTCTTTTCTTCATTTGTTTTCCTCCCAATATTTATTGATAATTTTTTCCACCATCTGTGGTGTTTCTCTTAATAAAATTAAACGGACAAAGCCATTTTTATCTTCTTGAAAGGTCGAATAACCTTCTTGATCGATTTCAACATTTCCACTTTTTGATAAAGTAAATAAGTGGTCATCGTGATTAATCGCAAATAAAGCTGTTAGAGGATCCCAAGATTCTCGCGCTTTCCCGTTGCAGATAGAATAAGAGACTCCAATGGGATTTTTACTTACTGAATCAATCATGTTTTGACCAGTAAAGATTGTCACACCAGTATCATAATCTAATAAATATGTCGGTGTTTCAACATGTTGAAAGAAATAGATGCTCGCGTTTAAATCACTTAAAATATTAAATTCTGGTTGACTAGTTTTAAACGCTCCACCCATGATGACAAAGCGATAAACTTTCTTTTTAATTAAATCGCTACCGCTTAAATTATCGCTTACTTTTATCGTTTTCATTAAAGCGACGACATTAGTTAAAAAGCCAGTAATTAAGATGGTGATAGATTGATCTTCTGCGTTGATTAAAGTTTTAATGAGCAAATCTAAAGAATCGTGCTTAATAATATTTTCACCATGATAAAATTCATCGATTAACGCAGTTTGATAAGGATTAATTTTTAATTGATTTAAAGTGGGGTTAGGAATATTAGATAAACCAATTGGAATGTCTTTATTACCATAATATTTATTAATCGCATAGATGGCTTTGTCGGCCTCTTGATTATTTTTGGCGGAATGAATAATCGCTTTTAAATCGATAAAATTGCGATTTTTAAAGATATTTAAGAGGGCAAGCGCTCCAACATCATCGCAATCATATCCTAAATCAGTATCAAAGATAATCGTCTCTAAACCTTTTAGTTTAGCGACCCCTACTCCAACGACATCTTTAATTGAACGACGGAATTCTAATGGAGTTAAATGAAATTTTTTAATAAAAGAGGCATTAAAATAACTTGGTGATTTAAAGCCGACTTGATAACCAACTTCTTTAACGGAGTATTTTTTATTTTGCAAAAATACTTTTGCCATATCGAGGCGATAATTAATCAAATAAGAATTTAAAGAAATATTATTTTCTTCTTTAAAGATATGGCGAAAACGCGAGTAGGAATAACCATATGATTTGGCTAATAGGACAAAATCAATATTTTGTTTATAATTTTCTTTGATGAAAGCTTTCGCTCTTTTATTTAAAGATAAATAGCTTTTTTCTTCGGCTTGATAGGCATATTTCTCACGAAAAATATAAGTCAATATAACGTTGAAGTAATTGTTAATCAACTTCTTTTTGTATGGTAAATCCGCTGTTTCTTCAGCAAAGATTTGCTGAAAAATATGATTTACTTCAACTAGATCTTTATCGTTTAAATTCACCAAAATAAAATCGTCATCAATTTCTTCGTCAAGTTCGAATAGGGCGATAATACATTTAGTGTATACTTTCGTGGTTTCATCGTGAATGACACCTTTTTTAGTAATGGTAATGGTTCCTTCTTGATAAGAGTAACCATCTCCTTCAATCGTTAATAGACCTTCACCACGCGCATAATAAACTAATTCATACACTTCATGGCGGTGTCTTAAAACATATTCGCCTACTTTATGTTCATATTTAATAATCGAATTGACATGAGCTTTAAGCATAACTATGACCTAATCGCATCTAAAGTAGAAGAATAATTTAATTCGCGAAGTTCACTCGCACTTGGTAAATTATTCACGCTTGTGACTCGCAGACGATAAGTTTCTCCTCCTTTTAAATTTAATGTGATGTTATTTTCTAGACTAACAGCTTCACCACTAAAGGTTTGATATCCATCAAATTGACCCTTTTGAGCATTTAATAATGCGCAATTAGAGAAGGTTATGGAAGCATCATTTAAAGAATAAGCATATAGATAATCCCCTTCATGCATAACAAAAGCAATCGAGGAGGTCGGCTTATTAAATTCGAGCATGACTCCGCTACTTAGATAAACTTTTTGGCTTTCGTTATCGCTAGTAAGGCGGTTATCATAACCCAAGGCCGCAAAATTAGATCGGATGGTCTTGCTAGATGGAACGTATAAATTATTTAAAGCATTCATAACCGACTTACTATAAGTCACACGATTAGCAATTGGAATGAACTTTTCTTCTAAAGTTGCCTTAGAGGAATCGTATCTTTCATAAAGTGCACCATTAGGATTTTCTGGGAAATAAACCGGATTAGATAATTGATAAGCAGTATAACCAACTGCCCCTAAAGCAATATTAGCTAAAGTCATGCGATGATTGATATCGTTCGCCCAGTTTTCCGCATTGATAACTGGCATGCCATCAAATTCATCAGCAAAAGAACGAATGCCATTTCTTGCCGCTGAAATATCGTGAAGATAAGTCGTCGCAACAATGTCGATATATTCTAAATCATAAACTTCTCTAACATAATTAACGACTCCAGTTTGTTCACAGAATTCCGCTCTTGTTAAAGGGCGATAACGCGAATATTTGACGGCTTTTGCTAGTTCATTTAAGTAGGTATTAGTCATCGCTAATGCTTCCTCTAATGTCATTAATTCAGTTTCTATACCCGGAACAGTGTATTGGGAGATGCGCCACTTATGAAAACGGTCGACTCCTTGTCCAATTTGAGCCATGATGACTGGATCTTTATATTCTTTTTCACTCGTCCAATCATAAACGTAATTAAATAAAGAATATATCGCATTGCTTTCGCGGGCGATTAAATCAGGATCGTCCCAATCTAAAATGCGAAAACGACCATAATAAGCACCATCAAATAAATCTAATAACACCGGATAAACATCAGGATTAGATTGGATATATTGGGGAATATTAGCCCCATGCGATTCGCCATCAACAAGCGAACCATACCAAATAACATTTAATTTTAAGTCGTATTTTAACGCGTAGTTTAAATAAGCTTCAATACTAGAAAAATCATATTCGTTGCGATGCGGTTCAACTTCCGCCCAAGTAATGACGACATCGACGGTATTAAAACCCGTCTCTTTAGCGATAGCAAAATAGTCTTCCATTTCGCTATATTCTAAAAAATCAGCGTTTCTTAATAAATCAGTTCTAATTAAAGAAGATAAAATTAACTGCGGTTGATTGTTTTGATTAACGATATATGATTTTTCAGCAGCTATTGATGTATAAGGGGCACTATAGACTTCTTGTTTAGTTATTACGATATCGCCCGCTAACGGGGGACAAGTTGGACATGTTTCATTGCAACCAACTAAAAATAAAGCACTAATCAATAGTAAAAAATTTCTTTTCATTTTAACCTCCTATCGCTTCAAGAGCGTTACTAATTAAAGGAGACTTAACATCACGATAATCTATTTTATATAATTGATTTGCAGTGATATTAATATTGCTAGTAGCGTTAAGTGTTGTCGTCGAGATAAATTCTTCTCCACTATAATCGCCAACACTAATCGCACTGACTGTCACATTGGAAATGTCTAAGGAACAATCGCCTAAGAAATAAGCATATAAAGAATTGTCATAATCACAAACATAACCTAAAGCACCAGTGGAAGTAGTAAAGGTAATTGAAGCATTTTCACTATTGATGGTTTGGGCAAAATTGTTTTGTGGATTAGTAGACATTAAATTAAATCCTAAAACATTTCCTTGTTTTGCTAACACTAGAGGATTTTTGCACGCTTTAATTGCTTTTAACATTTTTGTGATATTCGCCTGATGGGCTTTGCCAGTTAATGTCTTATCGGCGTTAACTGAATAAATACCTTGATCGATATCAGAAGCGTTGTTTGCCTTAAAGAAAATAGAGGTGGCAAGTTCATAGACAATATAGCCGGCTTTAACAACTTGACTAGTAAGCAATAAACTAGGGGTATTCGCATAATTGCCATCATTTTCGGCAATATGAGGATAATTGCCCGCTAATTGTTCCTTTAACATCAATTGAATGCCTTTGACATCATTAATAACCGCATCATAGCAATCATCACCAATTATATCGATACCTTCTAAAGCAAAAGTGTCTTTAACGAAATCACGGATTGTTGCTAAGTTGCCATTACTTAAATAAATCCCACTGCTTTCACCATCTTGATCACCGCGCGTCATCGTCGCAAAATTGACGCGAGTAATAATCTTATAAGGATGATTTTTTACCACTTTACCTAAATAATCCAAAGCATTTAAAACATTTTTAAAGGCATCTTCTTTTGTGAATGTTTGACCTGTTAATGGATCTTTAACTTCTTTATTAGCGGTGAAAATGCGCCAACGGGGGAAACAATCTGGTTCATTATGAATTTGCATACCAATGACCGATTTATGTCCGCCATGCGTCGAGTCATATTCATAAATAAAATCTAAACATTTTTCAATCGCTAAGCCTTCGCGCATGAGCAAATCTGGATCGTCAAAATCTAAATACCACATCAAGCCATAATATGACCAGAACTCACCCGTGCGAGGAGCGTCGAATTTTGGATAAGTTTTACCATCTTTTAAAATATAATCAGGCACAGTATATGAATGAGTGTCACCGCACATATTTGTTCCAAACCATAGCAGTTCCATTCTTAAATCATATTTTCGTGCATATTCTAAAATTTTAAATAAATAGTAAAAGTCATAAACATCTTTAGCAATTTCAATATCCGCCCATTCGAGGGGAATTTGCACTAAGTCAAAGCCGCATTCTTTAGCAGTTTGAAATAAAATTTCAATTTCATCGATGCTCCATTTATCAGTGTTCATAAAAGCATCGGTGCGAATTTGGATGCCATTATAAATAAAGGGCGCGCCATTATATTCAATATAAGTATCACCATCTTGACTAGTAGCAACCTGGCTAACTAAGACATCTTCACCATGATAAAGAGCTTCGCTCTTAGATGGATCATCATATTCGACAGGTTTAATAACTGAAATTTCTTCACCACCAGTGTCACAATTTAAAGATGGACAAGTATCATTACAACTACCTAAAACCATACTTAAACCAACTAAAGACATCATTAAACGTAAATATTTCATTTAATTATCTCCCTTTCTTTTTCTTTATTAAAACGATAACTAATGCAGCCGCCCCACTTAAAAGAACGACACCACCAGCAACCGATAAGCCGATAATAAGACCGGTATGATCATCATTAGCTGACGGAGGATCACTTGGAGCAATACGATTATCAATAACATTAAATGTGTCATCAATCGGTGTGACATTATCGTATAAATCGGTAACGGTAATATGAATCGAATATTCTCCTATTTCATTGAAAGTTAATGTGATGACATTGCTAGTATATTCCTTGCGAGTGCCAGAAGGAGAAATGATAATTACGCGATAACTAAGTTCAGTTTCATCGGTCGCTATTATCGTAATTGTTACTTCCTCACCTAAATTATAAGTATCTAACAAATCGGTCGTTACAACCGGTTTAGTTACATCTAAAACATTAATACGAATATCTAATGTCGCAGTGTTGTTTTCTGGTAAGGCATCGTCGCTAGCGAAATAGCGAATCGTATATAACCCAGGGATAGTAAAAGTAAAAGTATCACCTACATCAACATTTATTTCCCCATTATTCATATCGATGATGGTGATGGTCGATTTATCCATATTTGCATGAGCAGAATATGTCGCTTCTAAAATCGTAATCGAATCGCCAACATTTAAAGAAGTAGGATATTCACCATTAAGCGTGATTTCAATTGGATTCCTTTCTTGTTTAACAGTAATGCTTAGTTCGCGATGTATAATATTACCGCTTGCCCCTTTGACATCTAGCTCAACTAGATAAGTTCCCATTTCTGTCGTAGTTAAAGTCAATAAACCAATAGGCGATAAATCTTGTGCTATCTTTTCTCCTTGAGGATTAGTAACATTTAAACTCACTTCCAAATCTTCATCTAAAGCGGTGTAATCATCATAGAAATAATTAATGTTAACTGTTTGATTGACTTCGCATTCACTAGGTCCGCTCAATTTGACAATTGGATCATTGATGTTATCAATTACCCCGTTAGTGTTCCTATAATTTTGACCACTGAAAGAAACGACACCATATTCGAAGGTTGTCGATAATGGTCCATCACCTAAACTAGTGTTCATACCGCAAACGCGCGCTTCATAATAAGAAGATGGAGCATCATTAAAGAATGTAGCCATCGCATTATCCACCCCAAGGGCTGGAACTAACACATTGCTATTATCGTAGGAATGGAAATAAGCCGAACTATTTGGATCAAAAACGAATGTCACTTCGCGATAAGCGGGGTTTTGACCATAACTACGCCACCCACAATTAGTAATATCGTTTATACCACTAGGTGTTGAAATTAAAACGTTGGTAGGCGCATCAAAATTAGTGCTTGTTTGATCGGTCCACATGCGATAACTAATGTAGTATTGCGGATCGTTAATATTCACAAGTTGCCATTCAAAACATTGAATGTTGTTAGATGAACCATCGCTTAAAGAAAAGGGGATGACAAAGGTGAGGGATTGTTCATCAGCTAAATCGACGCGACCTAAAGTTAAATATTGATAATTAGTGCGAGTCTTAGCTCTTAAGCCATAATCGGCATAATCTAGGATGATGTCTGCCTCACCGACATCAATGAAATCGACTAAATTAATATCTGCTAACGAGATATTTACAATAATCGGTTCACTAGTGGAAGTGCCACCACTATTAGTAGCAAGAAAAACGAATTCATATTCACCAAAAACAAATTCTTTGTCAATGTTGATAACGAATTGTCGATTGATGTCCATATTTAAAGTATTTCTCGTTTCTTCACTAGTTAAGCCATAACTTAAAGTAATTACTGCCACACCAGTAACATCTTCAATTGATGGAGCATCTATCACAATATTGTCATAATAATTGTACTTTGCGTCGTTAATTGTTGGCAAAGAAGTAAAAGTTGGAGCAGGTATAACATTAATACCTTCAAAATTATAAAGATAAGAACTTTCGTTGTTTGAGCTATCAAGTGCATAAACTAAAACACTATCAGCACCAACTTTATTAGGAGTGAAGGTTAAACCCTCGTTTCTAACGCCATTATATTCAATTTCATAACGCACTTCGCTTAAAACATCGTGCGCTGAAATTTCTAAAGTTTGAGGATTATTAATACTTAAAGAGGATGGTAATGATATAGCGTTAAAGGTTGGGGCAACATTATCACTAATTGCACCATCTACGCTATTTAGCTTTTGACCATTAATTGATTTTAAATATAAAGAAGCTTCTTTATTCCAGCCATTATTAGGGGCAATTTTAAAAATAATTTCATCGACATTAGTTAAATTATTTTTAATTGTTTTAGCTAAATCACTGTTTAAATCAAATAAAGGAACTATACCTTCTTGTCCTCCTGCATAACTAGAAAATAGATTATCCTTATCAAATTGAATATAGAAACTACTATCTAAAGTGGCATCGCCCATCAACCAATAAGATGATGATAATTGTTGATCCCAACCACTTCCATATAAGGCAGATGAGTGATTGCCGTTTAATTTTGAACCACTTTCGGTAAAGATGCGAAGTAACGCTAATTGGGCATCATTAGTTCGATCGTGAACATAAATATCTAAATAATAAATATCGTTTGGATTATTTGCATCGGTATGCGTCCCAATGACATTATCATTGCCGCTAGTGTCAAACATATTAAGAGAAAATTCAAAGGAGATTGTTTCATTATTATTCAAAGAAAAATTTTGAGTATAATTCGTGCTATTAGTTCTAACACCAACACCTGGTAATACCGTCTTATATTGCCAAGCGTTATCACCAACCGTGTCATGGCCAGGTGAAAGAGCTAAAAGACCATCTTCCGTGAAGGAAGTATTATGTCCCCAACCTCCCCACATTTCATTCGCATTAAGGGTAGAAACATCAACGCTCTCTCGAACAAACAGTGAGGTGTTCATCATGGTTAAACTAAGGATTGGAATGAGTAATAATTTAAACATATAAGTCCTCCTTGTTAATTATTTCATTCTACATTTATATTTTAATTTTTTTCTGCTTTTAGATTATTTTAACTATTGACTATAGCCGTTTTATTATATGCTTTTTTTCTAATTTTTAACGATTAAATCTAACTCATTATGATTAATGTAGATTATAATAGCCAAAAAGCGTCATAATTTTGACGCTTTTTAGGGGAAATAGAATTTTAAAAAGAAGAAATTTTATTCGATTTTATCTTTTTTACGAGTTTTAACTACTAAAACAACAACTGCTAAAAGAGTTATCACTGACAAAGAAATAATTAAAGGTAAGAACCAAACTTCATCATGATTATTTAGATTATTGATACTTAAAACCTCAACATTTCGATCCATAAAATCTTTATAACCATATTTATGAACAATATACTCATAGCGAGCAACAGCTTTTTCTAATTTAGTACCTTTTTCATTATTCTGAGCGTTTGATAAACGCGCGCGTTCTTCTACACTTAGAGCGTTATAAGCATCTTCAAGTTCTTGCCACATCTCACTAGTGATATTGTTAGTAGCACCAGAGGGATCACAAACGCTTGTCGTATTTAAAAATGTCTCGGCAAATGATTCGGCCACATTAACGCCTTTGAAATTATAAGTGTATGTCGTTTCATTATTGCTACTATCAATCGCTTTAATAGTGACTGAATCATCACCAACAACTAACGGAGTAAAGGTTAGGCCGTCTTTAAATTCATTCTCAACATATTTAACTTGATACTTTAAATTAGAATCTAAAAGATCAAAAGCTTCTATGTTCAAGGCAACTGGTACATTAACTGGTAAGGTAGCAGGTAAATTATTTCTCATAGAGAATTTAGGGGAGCTAACATCATTAATAATACCATCGACATTTGTTAATGCTTGGCCATTAATTTCAGAAATTACTAGTGAAGCATCTTCGGTAAAACCATTAGAAGCACCAAATCTAAAGAATACTTCATCGACACCTTCTAAATTATTTTTAACAGCGTTTACATAATCAATGTTGGTTGCTAAAGGAGTAATACTATCTGAACCTCCCACATAACTAGAGAAGAGATTTTCTTTATCAAATTGAATGTAAAAACTACTCGATAATTTAGCTGTACCTTTAATCCAGCGTTCACCACTAACACTATATTGCCAATCATTACCATTTACAGTTGCCCATAATTGGGTATTTTGATCAGCGCCGTTAGGCTGAGAATTCACCCAGATTCTTAAAGTGGATATTTTCTGTTCGTTTGCCGCATTATAAACAGCAATATTAAAAGCTCCACCACCATCATTAACGCTTTGAGTTATAACATTGCCATCTTCATCATAAAAATTTGCTGAAATTCTAAAGGAAATTGCTTCGTTATCAACTAAAGAGAAGTTTCTTTTAAAAGATGGGCTAGCAAAAGTAGATGGCAATTGTGCTTCATAATTCCAAGTTTGTTTAGGAACATTAACCATCACACCTTGATTTACCCAACTAGCATCGCCATCACTACTATCCCACCAACCACCAAAAATTGATTTAGCTTCGATTGAGCTTACAGCAATTTTATTTGCTTCACCATTAATTTTTAGTGGGGCAAAGGCACTAGCACTCGTTAAAGTTAGAAATAATATAGAAGTAATAACACTATTCATATTTAACCCCTTTCCTCATATTTATAAATTAATTTTAGCGAAGAAAAGGATTATCTTTTTTTACTTGATGATTTTTAGCCATGCACTACTTAGCGTCTATAACGCGCACACATATGCGAAATTATAAGCCAAAAATTAATATAAAATAAGATAAGTTTTAAAATAAAAACTATGCAGAAATTAAATATTTTAATCAAAATTTAATTCAAAAGGTTCAGGAACAGCATCTAATGTTCCGTTTTTAGTTATAGCAACACTAGAGGCTTTTGTTGCCAGTTTTAATGATAATTTTAAATCATTTGTCAATAAATAATTTGCTAAAAAATAACCATTAAAAGTATCGCCAGCTCCAACTGTATCCATAACTTTAACTTTAAATGCTTCTTGGTGGTAGATACCATCTTTATTAATTGCAACTGCCCCTTTTTCACCTAGAGTAATAATAATTAATTTTAATTTATCATTAAGTAGTTTTTGGATATCTAAAAGACGAGTATCACTATAGCGATATCCTGATAGGGCCATAAATTCAGTTTCATTAGGGGTAATGATATCCACCTTATTTAATAATTCTTTGGTGTATGGATGATAAGGGGCGGGATTTAAGCAGATAATCTTTTGTTCTCGATTTGCTAAATCGATTAATTTAAAAAGAAAATCTTCATTGATTTCTTCTTGTAATAGTAAGGCATCGTAGTGATTAATTATCGTTTTAATATATGCTAAATCGCTATCATTAAAATCATAATTTGCTCCATGAGCAATAATGATTTGATTTTCACCTTCTTGGTTAAGAATTATTGCGGCGTTACCACTATTTAATTTGCTGGGCACTAATTGCAAATTAAAATTATCATTAGAGGGCAATTGTTCAAGCAAATTCTTAATATCTTCATAATTCGCTTTACCATAAAACATTGTTCCAACTAATTGACTAGAAGCGTAGGCTTGATTGATACCTTTGCCACCAATATTAAAATGATAAGAAAGGGCATCGACTGTTTGCCCATTAATTAAAAAATTATTCACGCGATAATTATGATCGATATTCAAACTTCCAACGACTAAGATTTTCATTTACTATTTTTCTCCAAATAATATTTCGCATTCTTTATTTCAATCTTGCAAATTAAATCATTTAAAGAGCGCGAATCGCGGCGAATAAATGCTGAAAAATACATAATGACGAAGGCAATTGCGCTTATTAAACATAAAAGTAGGTTATTAAAGGCTCTAGTGTTAGCGCTTATAAAGAATGGCGCGCTTAAAAAGTTCGTACCAAAGGCGATGATAAATGGCAAAGCTAGAGAAAAATATTGCAAAATAAAGCTGAGACTTAAATGGGCTAGTTTAGGTAATTTCTTTGCTGGTTCACCATTTTTAAACATCACTAGCTTAAAGATAAAACGCCCAAGCGTAAAACCGTATTTAGTAAAGAAAGTTGGAAAGAAATAAGCGGCCAAATAGGAAATAAAATAGGAAATTAAAATTCCAAAAGCCATGTATTGCATCGAGCCTAGATAATTAGTTTCATAGATTTGATAATGGGTTAAATAAGTAGGGTCATTGCGAAGTAAAGTTTCTGCTTTTGAGAAAGTTAAAGTATAAAAATTGCTCAATTTAGTGAGATATTCACTACTTTCACTACTACCATTAATTTCACGATATAAACTTAAGGCAAAAGCATTATTAAATGGCACGATTCCTTCGCTTACACTTAAGCGAAAGATTTCACCATAATCTTTCAAAACGTTATTTAAATAATATTCACGTGGGGTGTTATTTCCATAATCGATTAGCTGATGTTCGTTAGCGTAATTGACATAAAATTGATAAAAATCATCATCAGAAGGACTATTTATAGAAATAAAATCATAGGGATTATCGATTTGAGAGACACCGCTACTAATAAAAAAATCGGGATCTAACTGATAAGCGTATTCAATGTGTTTATAGGCATAAAATTCGAATAGTTGGCTTTGGGAATAAGTCAAACCTTCATCATTTAATGTTAATAAACCTGCCTCTTCTGATATTTGATAAAGCTCACGCATCTCCTCTTCCCTAATTTGATCTTTGTTTACAAAATCAGGAATAACTTTGATAATTTGATAACTGCAACCTAAAAAGACGGCAAAAGTGAGCAATGATAAAATGATAAAATCAATGATTCCTGCTCCAAGGCGACGGAAATTTGATGGGTAATCAAGTAAGGGATAATTTATAGCAGCAATTTTCATTTCTAATTCTTGATTTTACTTAAATCAATTGGTTCAAGATAATAAGAAAAGCGATACTCCTTCTTAGCGGATAGCCGATAAGGTTCATGAACATCTTCGCCCCAAGAATTATCGCCACCAACCCCGCGAACAAAACCCATAATTGTTAAATATTCATCGATCGGTTGGCCTAATTCAAATTGGTGATGCGCATTTTCAATTTCAAAGTCGCTATTATGATTAAATTTATAAGCGAATGGTTGTTCGCATTTAGAAAAGCGTAGACCAATCTCTAAATTATCAAAAAGGTAATTTAGATAGTGGCAATTCATCTTCGTGCCTTCTTCTTGTGGGTTAAGATAGTCATTACTATACTCATCTAAAGTGCTTTTAGGACCAAAATAGATAATTTGGTAATTATCAATATTTGCCCCTTCAAGGCGATCGGGATAATTGTCGAGAGGTCCATAACCGAAATATTCTAAAGAAATATCCTTTTCTCTTTTAATGGCGAGAGTCGTAGCAAATGTAGCAATCTCCTCAACGCTAGATAAAGGAGATAAATAGGCATCAATTTTAATAACGCCATTAGTCTTATCAACTATATATTTTATAGTGGCAAATTCATCCGCGTTATTTGATAAAGAATATTTATAAGAGATGGTAAAATATTTTTCATTCTCATTGAAAGTGATGTCGTTAGAGGAGCAGGTAAAATATTTTGACATCGTTAATAAATGTTGATTCCTTTTAAAGAACCAAGAACCAATATCATTAGAAGTATGCGGTCGAAAAATGGTCGGATATATTGGCATACCTAAAAATTCGTTATTCTTAATTTTAATACTATATAATCCGGGCATTCTAAAGGAAACGGGTGATAAAGCGAATAAATAAGAATAATCTTTGCCAATCACTCCAATATTATTTTTACCATATACAATTCTAGCGGGACAATTTAAGCCATATGTGTAATTAAGTTTACTTGCTAAAAGGAAAGTTTTTTGCATTTTTGCAAGGACAATATTAGAACTATTTTTATATAAAGTGACTTCTGTTTTTAATAGATAAGTATGATTAGGAACAAACTCTGGTATTACATCAATCAAATCCAATGTTCGACATTTTTCTTTATTTAAACTATATCTTTTTAGGGAATGATAAGAAGATTTATCGTCGATATATATATCGATAGAAACGCTGATTGAGGCACGGGGTAAATCATTATCTAAAAGAGTGAATTTTAATGCTTTTTCCTTAGTTAAATAATTAATTTTAATAGGAGAATATAATTCTTTTAACGCTAAACCTTTAGCGGTATCGCTATTCTTACGAGAAGGTAAAATCCCGTTACCACAAAAATCTAAATCGTTCGGGCGATCGTTAAAATCGCCACCATAAAAATAAATCTTACTATCATTTTTGCGGAATGATTGATCAAGATAATCCCAAACAAATCCCCCTTGAAAAGATGGATAAAGGTCAATTAAATCAAGATATTCTTTCATATTTCCCATCGAATTACCCATCGCGTGAGCGTATTCACATAAAATAAATGGTTTATTAACACCTGCATCTAAAATTTCTTTAACTTTTTGTGGGGTAGGATACATCATTGATAAGACATCAGAACAATCTTCATATCGATGATCAAAATAGGCATTTTCATAATGAGTTAAAGCCTCGGGGTTTAATGCTTTTAAGACTTCTTTCATTTTGATAAAGTTTAATCCACTACCCGATTCATTTCCTAAGCTCCATAAGATTATCGATGGATGATTTTTATCGCGAAGATACATATTTCTAATCTTGGTGGTCACTAATTTTTCATAGCGAACATCTGAGCCGGGTAAAGAATTTTTGCCATCAAAATTTAGATATGAACCAATTGTCCCATGACTTTCTAAGGCGCATTCATCGATTATCATCACCCCAAGATAATCGCAACAGGTGTAGAAGAAATTAGTGTTTGGATAATGCGATGTTCTAACCGCGTTAATATGATGGTTTTTAAAATATTCTAAATCGTAAAAAATATCATCTTCCGTCACATGATTGCCTAAATAATTATTCCATTCATGACGATTGATGCCTTTAAAAATGAAGCGACGACCATTAAGAAGTAAAATGTTATTTTCAATTTTTACTTCTTTAACGCCAAATAATTCACTAACTGCATCAACTAATTTATTATTTGCATAAGCATAAATAAATAAGCGATAACAACGGGGGTTATTCGGCGAATAATATGAAAGGTCGGTTTTATCAATTTGCAAAGTAATTTCCTTTTGCTCAGAAGTTATTTTAACTGGTACAAAAACCTTATCGAGCTGATAAAGAAAAGTTAAACCATCGAGGTTTCCACTTATTTTGACATCGACACGGCCATCAAGATGCGTCTTAATTTCCACATCTTCGATATGCTTTTTATTTAAGGTAATTAGTTCGACCGATCGATGAATACCACTGAAGCGGAAGGCATCCATATCTAAAAAAATCGAGGAAGAGGAATATTTAAAGACAATGATTAATAATCTATTCTTACCTTCTAATAAATAATCGGTAATATTAAATTCACTATCGAGATAACAATTTTCACTATAGCCCACAAATTGACCATTAACATAAAGAAATAAGCCACTTAAAAAAGAGCCAATGCGCAAAATATAATCTTTGCCATTTTTATCAAATTTAGTGATGTTAATATCTCTTAAATAGACTACTGAAGGATTAGGAACATCGGGTGCTTCATCTATAGGGGTGCTAGAATAACCATCAAAAGGATATTGCCAATTGACATATTGAGGCACACCAAAGCGCGGCTCTTGAATTTCTTTTGCAATTGGAACGGTGATTGTATCAAGTTTATTGATATTAGTTTTGACATTGCCATAAACAAGAAATGGCGCATCATAGTCTTGAAAATAAAGGGCTCGCCACTTGCCATTTAAATTTTTAATCGTTTTATCAATGCCCTTTTTAGCGTCCCCAGCCGACAAATAATGATCGAAGACACTATGTTGCTTGAGCAGATTAATTTCTAAGATTTCGGGGTCGAATAATATTCTTTTATAATCCATAAAATAAATATAGCGAAAAGAAGATAAAGATTAAATAGCAAGTAAATTAATTAGCCAATATTTAAAGAATTACACTTATAATTCGCTTTTTACCTTCGCGACAATTACATTCATTTGATGTCTATTAAAAGGTAGGATGATGAATAGAAGATTGGTAAAAAGCGTAGCAAAAATAACACCGAAGATATTTAAAATAAATTGTTCATGAGTAGATTGATATCTTCCTGCACCAAGCAAAGTGAAAAAACTACCATATAAAATATAAGTGATAATGCTGCTACCAATGGCTGAAGAAATGATTGGCCAAACTAGTTTCGCTCTTCGATAACCTCTTTTACCTAGTCTAATTTTACTAATGATTTTTAAACCATAGCTACGACCTTTATTCTTACTGACGAGACGAACAAAAAAGATAATCATAAAAACGACACTAGGAATAGAAGCGAATAACCCAATAATTACTATAACAACATTCATCATTGGGGGTTCTACACCGCTAGTGTCTAAGCCAAGCAAAAAAGCTAAAACTGAATATGAACGAATTGAATCAAAATGATAAATAGGAATAACGAAAAAGAAAATGACAGTTAAGAAAGCTCCTAAAAATGTAAGAAACCTAAATAAATAGTATTTCTTGAAATGTTTAGAATATTTATTGTAGATTTCATCATTCGTTGCTTTTTCTTTTTCCTCTTCTTTAGTAGGCTCTTCCACTACTTTAGTTTCACTCTTTTTCACTTCATTTGCTAAACCTTCTTGCATCGGTGGTAGGATGACTTTATTTGTAGAAGCCAGTTTTGAATCAATTGATGTTTCTTCTTTTCTAGCTTCCGATTTTTCCTTTTTTACCCATTTAAATTTTTGGTTACAATGTGGGCAGTAGTCAGGATGGCCACAAAATTCACCACCGCATTTTGGACATTTCATAATTAATTCCTCCTTTAATCGCTATCTCCCTTTGGCGACTCCTAAAAACATAAAAATAGTATAAACAAATATTTCGATATCAAAAAGGAAATTGATTCTTAAAACATAAAGATGATCGAGATAAGCTTTAACGTTTGGCTTATGCCCGCGATGTAGTTTTATTTGAGCATATCCAGTCAAACCTGGACGAACATCATAGGCACCTGGCACATATTTTTCTCGTTCGTTCATTAATTTTTCTTCGTTATTAGCCGCACCTGGTCGAGGACCGACAAAAGACATATCGCCAACGAAGATATTAAATAATTGTGGAACCTCGTCTAATGATGTCTTACGCATAAAAGAACCCCACTTATAAGTCATTTTCTTTTGCTCGTCAACACTAAGGCTACTAGGTGCAACTTCTGGAGTGTCCACTTTCAACGAGCGAAACTTAAAAATGCGAAAAACTTTTTTGTTTTTGCCAAGTCGTTCTTGACGAAAAAATACTGGTCCTTTTGAGGTACATTTAATAATAATCGCGCAGATAAGCATTAAAGGGGATAGAAGAATAATACCAATAAACGAAAAGAATATATCAAATCCACGCTTAAAAAACATATAAGCCTTTTGATGGGTTTTTAAATGAGGATAATATTTTTTCATCAGCCTATTTAATATACTTGAAAAAGCAAACGATATCAAATGAAATTAAATGAGAAAAAAGGAAAGTTATATAGAAATATTTTATATAACTGCAATATTTTGTATTTTTGTAATTTCTTTAAGTAATATCGATGCGATTTAATAAATAAAATTAGTAACGCTATATGAAAAGACATAATCAATTATATAATTTCTAACTTTTTATGTTAAAATGAACGCGTATGTCAAAAGAAGTAGTCGTTTTAATTATGGCTGGTGGTCGGGGCGAGAGGTTTTGGCCGGCAAGCCGAAATAATTTGCCAAAACAATTCTTAGTAATTGATAATAACCCCTTAAATTTAACAATGATTCAAGAAACGGTGTATCGCTTAAAGACGCTTGTCAAAACTGAAAATATTTTTATTTTGACTAATCGCTATTACGAAGAATTAATCAAAGCCCAATTGCCACAACTAAAAGAAGAAAATATCATCTATGAACCTTGTGGCAAAAATACCGCTCCAGCAATTAATTTAGGCTTAGAAATTGTCAATCAAATTTATGATGATTATGTAATGATTGTTTTACCTAGCGACCACCTGATTAGGAATGAGGAAAATTAT
>CASFSG010000015.1 GCA_949297305.1 uncultured bacterium | reverse complement strand
AAATTAATAATAATTGATTAAAATAATATTGTTTATTAATAGGGAAAGGAAAAATGTTATGAAAAAAGCAGTTATTTCTTTAACAGTAGTGACGCTTGTTTTTGCTTTGCTTAGTGTTGGCGCTTATGTTGTTTTGGCTTTTTTACCAACGTTATTAGGCGCTATAAATGCATACATTACAAGTGCGCCAGAATTCTTATTAGCTCCATTTTCTGTCATGGGGTCGTGGTTTAATTTTGCACAATTTTCCTCTGATTTAATGGGCAACTTAATTCCTATCGTCGCTTTATGCCTTTTAGGTGTTTTAGTTATTATCGCCCTCATATGGTTTATTGTTATCTGCGTCCGTAAAAGATGGGGTTCATTATTAGTATTATTAACATATTTAATAGCCGTTTTTGTTTCTTTGTATGTGACAAGTGGTTTATGCTTTGTTAGTAACAATAGTGGTCAATATACCATTATTTCTAGTGTTGATGCCTTAGGAACTTCTTTAATTTGGCAAATGACGACTGTTGGTATGCTCGAAGATCCTACCGGTATTTGGTATGTTGTTATTGCTTGGGCAATTGCCGGCTTAACATTGTTATTTGTCTTACTCATGTTTATCACCTTTATTGTTGATATGGTTCATATTTCTCGTTCGCCTGCCGGCGAAAAGCGCGTCTATGCCTCTAGCGATGATGATCGCGTTGTGATGGTTAGAGATGAACCGATGAATGAAGGGCCATCTACACAAGAAATTCGCGAATTATTACATGAAGAATTATCTTCCTTAGATGAAGGACCTTCACCAAAAGAAAAGGTTGAAGAAAAACCCGCTCCTCAAACAGTTGTCAATGTTCCTCAAAGCAATACACCTGCTGGTATCTCTGGACCTTTATTAGTGCAATATATCAACACTTATGGTCCCGATAATTCCCGCCCACAAAATGTCGTTCCGCCTTATCCATATCCTCCATATGGATATCCATATCCTTATCCATACCCACCTTATCCAGAAGCTCCTAAAGCAGCGCCTGAAGCTAAGGTAGAGCCTCAAAAAGAAGAAGTCAAACAACCGCAAGTAACTAGTGTTGAAGAAACTAAAAAGGTCGAAGAGGCTAAAGTGGAAGAAAAACCCTCTCCTAATTTAAATGCGATTAAAGAAGCAATGCATAATGAATTAGAAGAAGTTCGTTTAGCAAAGGAAGAACCTGTCACGGTCTTACCTGAACCTAAAGAAGAAATGGAAGCTCCTCGCATTATTAATGTCGGTCCTTCTTTAGATGAAATTCGCGCGATTATTCGCGAAGAACTTAAAAATGACGAAAAAGCTCCAGTTATTGTCACTGTCCCTTCACCCGCTCCAATTAAAGAAGAAGTCAAAGAAAGTGAACCAGTTCAAGTAACTGAACCAGTCGTCGAGGAAGTTAAAGAAGAAGTAAAAGAACCTGAACCTGTTCAACCATCTTTAACAATTGACGATATTCGACAAGTAATTATTGAAGAGCTTGAAAAACGCAACGTCTATCATGTTGTCGAAGAAAAACGCATCGTTGAAGAACATGTTGAACCAGAAGTAAAAGAAGAATCAGCTCCTGTTATTGAAGAAATTCAACCACAAACTGTAGTAGTTGAAACTCCGATAGAAAAGGTTGAAGAACCCGCAAGCGAAAAACCAAAAATCATTCGTATTGCCTTTGAAGAGAGAATGAAGGATGCTGATCAAGAGCTCAAGGATCATTATAATGAACTAAAGGCTGAAATTTTATCTTATGGTGTCAATTCGCGCGTTTCTAATAGCGGTGATACTTTCCGTCTCCACCGTAAGACTTATGTTAAGATGACAATTGCTGGTAAGAGCTTAAAACTTTATCTAGCGCTTGATCCGAAAGACTACGAGAATACTACCTTACCAATTCAAGATGCTGGCGATAAAGGTATTTATGTTGATATTCCACTCGTCTTCAAAGTTAAGAGTGATTTGTCATTGCGTCGCGCGAAACAATTGATCGCTGATACGATGGAAAAAGATGGCCTTGAACAAGGTAAAATTGAACCATACGATTGGGCGAGCGAATTGATTAAAGGCATTAAGAAATAATTATCTTTAATTATCTTGTTAAATAGGTGTCTAGCATTAGGCACCTATTTTTAATATAATAAGTTCGATGTGGGGGGAGAAAAAAGAGTTAGAAAAGCGTCCAGATAACGAACCGAAGTTTTCTTTAAAAAGTAAAACTGATCGTTATATTTTGGTTTTTGTCATTGTAACATGTTTAGTTATAACCATTATTATTGTTGCTTTATTGTGCGTCTATTTCTTTTTATAAATGTCGCTAACGATTGAATTATGCTTAAATATTTAGATTATTTAAAAGAACACATAACTTCTTTGGAAGATAAAACTGTGGTTATCACAGGCGCTAATAGCGGCATTGGTTTTTCTAGTGCACGTTATTTAGCCTATTTTGGTGCTCATGTCATTATGGCTTGCCGCAATGAGAATAAAGCTCTTAAAGCGATAAATAAAATTAAAGAAGAAGTTAAAGATGCAAAACTAGATTATCTTCATTATGATCAAGCATCGCTATTAGCGATTGATGACTTTGCAAAAAATTTAATTGAAAAATATCCTAAAATTGATGCTTTAGTCCTTAATGCAGGCGTTTATCATCCCAAAAGAGGAACCTTTACTAAAGATGGCTTGCCTTTAACCGTTGGAACTAATTTTGTTGGCATATATTACTTAATTAATGTTTTAAAAAGCTATCTAATTAAACAAAAAGGTCTCCGATTAATTTTGGTTGGCTCCATTTTGCATATCGGTGGTAATACGAGAAAAATTAAAGAATATCTTGTCGGTGAAAGAAAAGGCGTTAATCATCAATATTGTGTGTCTAAAAAAATGTTAATGACATATGAAAATATCTTAGAAGAAGAATTTAAAAACCAAGTGATTGTTACCGCGATGCATCCGGGAGTTGCTTCGACAAATATTATTACCGAAGAAAACTCATCTTATCCTAAGATTATATCCTCATTAGGCAACAAATTTTTGCATTTGTTCGCTAATAACCCAGATAAATCCTCTTTAGGAATTGTCCTATTGGTAGGGAAGGATGATATTAAAGATGGTGATTATCTAGTGCCGCGAGGCTTAGGTCATATAGTTGGTTATCCTAAAAAAGTTAAGATGCCTAAAAACCACATAAACAAAAAAGACCTAGTCAAATATAGCGAAGAAATAGTTCAAGATATTTTAAATAAAAATAATTAGGATTTAAGCCATTTTTGATACAAATCTACAATTATTTTTGCAACTTCTTCAACATTATGAATGTCAGTAGCAACCCGAAAGGTTGCATTTTTTATTTTGTTTTCAGCGAAATCTAGACGATCATTATTTATTCTATCTAAAGCCTCTTTTTCACTATTACCACGATTTAACATTCTTTGGTAGCGGATATTTTCAGGACACTCTAAACAAAAAGAAACGATATTTTCTTTTTTTAATGTATGGAAAGAGTTTAGCCCATTTGGATCGACGACGATTACTTTATTATCACCCACTTGATCGATTCCACAACCATAATAATTTCCATTATAAAAAGTAGTTTCAACAAACAAATTCTCATTCTTTTTAAGAAGGAATTCTTCTTTTGATAAAAAGAAATAATCGACGCCATTTACTTCGTTTTGTCGCTTTGTCCGCGTAGTTGTTGTGATTGCTTTTTGAAAGTGATAATTTTTCATCAATTCGAGAGCAGTTGCGGTTTTACCGCTGGCCGAGGCACCTGTTAGAATAATCATATAGTAATTATAATCAATTTAAGGAAGAAAGAAGAAGTTAATTTAAAAATATCGATGTTATCAAGCGTTTTATGCGTTGATAAAAAATTCTAGCATTTTGGCGACACAACTTTTATTTTTCTCCCTATTAAATAAGTGCTAGGGAAAGGAGGAAATAAGTATGGGACGTAATTCTATTACAAGAAATACTCTAGCAAAGAGGAAAGAAGTGAGTATTATTGCTAAAAGGTTCTTCATTTGTTATCGCTTATTAAAGGGCGAGAAGGTTCCTTCATTAAGATGCGATGATGCGAATTTTGGCTTTTTAGATCAACAATATTCACCTCTAAAATATCGACAATATATCAAAAGAGTTGAAGAAGCTTTCGCACAATTAGATGCGGTAGATAAAATGTTTATCAATAACGAATTCTTTTATTCAGACTATCCTTATTGGTGGCAAGAATATTATTCTTCTTCGACTTTTTATCGCATTAAAGAGAAAGCGGTCGATAATTTCTTGAGGTTATTTAATAATGGGAAATAAAGAGCGCTCACTAAAAGCCGTCTTACTTGTTTTGCTTCCGTTATCTCTAGGAACTATTGGGGCTAGTGTGGTGAAGCCTGATATTGTTATAAAATATATAAAAGCTTACCCCTATACCCCAGGCGAAAACGGTCGGATTGATGTCCATTTTGTTCGCAATGTAGCCGGTTATAAAACGGTGGTGGTCAAAACCGCGAAAGATCGTGAATTAGTCTACCAAATCGCTCAAATGTATACCGAGACAAAAGACACGAAAGATGTGATATACACATTTTCTGTTCGCGCATCGATGATGTATGAGGCCGAAACTTATACCTATGTTTATATGCCGCTTAATTTATATGATGAAACTGGTCGCGGATTAGAATTCATTTGGCGACCATCTCGCAAACAAACAATTTATGTCAATAATGAAAGCAATAAATACATTAAGTATATTAATGCCATTTTCTATGACGGAAGTTCTTTAGAAGAAGATGAAATCTTTGATTTTATAGGTTTTGATACACTTCTTTACGATGAATATTATTATCGCATCAATTTAAATCGCATTTATTTTGAATATATTTGCCCTTTAAACAGCAATACTTTGAACACTAGCTCAATTGTCTTAAAGATATCTGATCCGGAATATAAATATTTTCCTTATATTCATGATCGTCTAGATGGGCAAGTAATGTTTCCTTTAAGCATTAAACGCAAGGATGAAAAAACATATAATTTTCAATTAGCGGGAAATTATTATGTTGACCCCTCTTCTTTGATGATGTTCACTTATCCTAGTCAAGGGACAGTGTTATCTAGTTATCTATATCTACCAAAAAATGCTTTTGAGGGAAATTTAGATTTAGATATGGAAATTACCATTAATGATGCAGGACTCAATAATTTCGATTTTATCTATCGCTTTGAATATGTCGCAAGTCACGAACTTTTAGGAGATTGCTCAACAAGTGCCTATTGTGTCAAGGGAGAAAATTCGTGGGCGGATTTTTCTAGAGGTCATATTGGAGGTTATAATTTATGATCAATTTATTTACCTTCGCTATTATAACGACCTTTGCGATAAATTTCTTTCTAGGAAGCATTTCATTACAAGGGGTTAATCGAACTCTCATGATGCTTCCTAGAGCCCTTTTTGAAAGTTCAGTAATCACTTTTGATGAGGAAATGGGTGATAATTTTTATCCCTATTTTGAAGAAAGATATATTTATGAAGTAGTCGAAGAATATTTTCGAGAAAATTTATTGCAATATGTTACAAGTTATCGTTATGGTATTTTGTTTTATCAAGATGATGATTTATCAATTTGTCGCGAGAAATGTCGCACTGTTAAAATTTCTTTAGAATGCAAAATTATGGGAATTTATGATTACCATAACGCCATGACTTATTCCCTATTAAATCAGGAGGAATATTATGGTCGATAAATTAATTAACTATATTGAAAATTCCTTTTTGGGCCACTTATTAACGGATGAAAATATTACCGACATCTCTTATAACGGTGAAAAAATCTTTTATCAGCATAATTTTAAAGGGCGTCTACTTAGCGATATCAATGTTTCTAAAGACGAAGTTCATGATTTTTTAAGGCAAATTGCTAATTATAGCGAGCAACAATTTTCATTCACTTCCCCGATTTTAGATATTAAAGTTGGCCGTTATCGTATCAATGCAGTTTTTTCTTCTTTGGTGAGGGTAGAAGACGAAAAAGCTTATTCTTTTTCTATTCGAATTTCTAGCATTTATAATCGCATTGCAAGCGATAACAACTTTTTAGATGATGAAGCAAAAGAAATTTTAAATCAGATGGTTAAAGAAGAATCGTCAATTATTATCGGCGGCAAAGTTAATGTGGGTAAAACCGAATTGCAAAAATATTTATTGATGTTATTAAAACCCAACTCACGCATCATCACTATTGATAATATTCAAGAATTAGAAAATGTTCGCCTCAATAAAACCCTCGATGTAACAAGTTGGAAAGTTAACGAAAGAAACGATTTCTCATCGATTAATAATTTAGTTAGAAACGCTTTAAGAAGTAATCCAGATTGGCTCATTGTTTCAGAAAGTCGCGGGAAAGAAATGAAGGAAATTTTAAATTCCGCAATGAGTGGTCATCCGATTATTACCACTATGCATGCAAAAAGTGTCCTTACTATCCCTCATCGCATCGTAAGAATGATTATGATGAATGATAATATCGAGTCTTATGACGACATTCTCGGCGATGTTTATGAGCATTTCCCCAATTATATTTATCTAGAAAAATATCTTGATGAAAAAGGTAATATTCATCGCTATTTAAGTACAATTGCAAAATATAATTTTTCAAATAAATCATTAGAAATAATCTATCAAAAAGAAAGGAGCGATTTATGAACTTAAAATCATCAATCATCTTTTTTGTTTCACTAAGTGTCATGGTGGCAATCTTGAGTTATTTTGTTACGAACAATTTTATTGTTCCTCTTGCCATCTTGATATTATTTTTGGCCGATTTCTTTTTATTATTATTTAAAAGAATTAAATCGTATTTTATTAAATGCGATCGCATTCATGAATGCTATCAATTTATCAATTCTTTTATTATCTCTTTATCAATTAAAGATTCATATGAAGAGGCATTTATTAATGCGATAATGAATCCAAGTAAAGATATGGAAGCTGAATTAAAGGCATTAAATGATATGCCAGTTAATGAAAAACTGATTTATTTACGTAAATATTTTAATTTGAGCATCTATAAAATGTTTTTAAATATTTTAGATGTTTATTCTAATCAAGGTGGAAAAATCCTAACGATGGCTGATGATCTTTTAAAAGAGACTATTCGCATCGAAGAAAACTTAACTTTTACTTCTACATTTAATTTAAGAAAAATCATCGAATTTGTTAGTTTGTGGTTGATGACATTTCTCATCTTAATTTTTTTGCGCATCGGCTTAAAAGAATTTTATAGTTCGATGTTATCATCCCTACCTTATTTCATCATTTTGTGTCTCTTTTTCCTTTTTGTTTTACTCTCCTTACACATTTTTTTGCGCAATATTTTCACTATTTCAATTAAGGAGGATGACATTTAATGAAGAAAATCAATTTTAGGAAACCATCTATGAAAGTTTCGCTAGTGCTTCTTATAATTATTAATATTTTAATATTAGGTGCATCAATTGCTCTCTTAGTGATTTACCAATTATATACCTTCATCCCGCTTCCTATTTTACTTTTGGGATTAATTGATTATTTATATTATTCAAATCAAAAAAAGATAAAGAAACAAAAGGCTATCTTATCCGAAAAAGAATTCGTTACTTTATTCACTTATTTTAAAGTTTATCTTGCAAATGGTTTTACTGTTTATGGAGCAATTAAAGAGATAACAAATTTTGCCTCGCCCTCTTTAAAGAATGAACTTGAGAACTTTTTGGATAAAGTTGATCAAGATAAATCCATCCAACCATATATTGATTTCGCGCATATTTTTAAACCAATTATATATGAGCAATTTATGATTAGTGTTTACCAAATGGTTGAAGAAGGCACAAGTGGACTTTATCTACAACAATTTGATCGTATCTTCTATAAATTAAGCGAAGTTGTTTATCGCGAAGAAGAAGTTAAAAGAGAAAGAAAAATAGTTACTTTAGGTGCGTCTCCATTAATTGGAGCCGGTTTAATAATTATTTTAATTACTATTGGGGTAGTGGCGATTATAGGAGAGATGATTAGTGGGATCTAAATTATCATTTATTCTTTCTTTGCTTTTTGTCTCCGTCTTATTTGTTTTAATGGGCGACATTATCGCTATTCAATTTATTTACACTAATTTAGATGCAGTAAGTGTCTCGGCTGGCTACCTTATCTCACGCGACGGCAGCATTACGAGCGAAGTTCGCTATTTAGTTGATCGCGAAGCGGGAGCATTTATTGAGCCGACGAATTATTCGCCGCCTATTTATGGCGAATTATATGAATATGTCGTCTTTAAACCATATAAACCATTGTTTATTTCTAATGACACGATTACTGTTCGAGTAACTAGAAGTGTCGTCATAGGCTATTACAAATAAATTTAGAAAGGAGGGCAACATGTCAGAAATTAAAGGACAACTTTTGGGAATTATTCTTGCTATCGCTGTCTTTGGAGCGGTGGTTGGAGCAATGACCGCGGCATTTAGTTCAACTGCCGAAGCAATTGAATCGCGCGTCACTAGTGTCGTAAACACCGATTACAATAGCACTTTATAATTACTTTGGCGCCTATCATCTTAGACTTGTATTTTGCTTGTGATTTCGTTAATATATCGCTTGGGAGAAAACGTATGACTAAATTAGATGAAATTAAAGAAAAATTTATGACCTCTCTTAAATTGAAGGAATTAGATATGAATGCTAATTTAAAAGATTTAGGACTCGATTCATTAGATGTTGTTGAAATGCTTCTTGAACTCGAAGATGAATATGATATTCATTTCGATGATGCCGATATGGCTGATTTCAAAACAGTTGGCGATTTATTTGCGTCGATTGAAGAGCAAGTTAAATAATAAAAAAACTTGTTGCAAAACATCTGTCTTGTTGATAAGATTTAAAAGCGTCTAAATGACGTGCCTACCTAGCTCAGTCGGTAGAGCATTCGACTGTTAATCGAACGGTCACAGGTTCAAGTCCTGTGGTAGGCGCCATTGGCCCATTGGAGAAGTGGCTTAACTCACATGCCTTTCACGCATGCATTCATGGGTTCGAATCCCGTATGGGTCACCACGCGAATTATGATAAGGATTACTATAGTAATCCTTTTTTATTTATCGTTATTCATAAGTCAAACTTTGTTGTGTAAAAATCGTTAATTGATGCTCTTCATATTTTTATGAATATTTACACACACATTTAATGAAAAAGGAGTAATTAAAATCGGCACTTCGCATTTAAAAGAACCATATCTAGAACTAACAAATAATTTAGCTGAAAGATGTGTTAAACCATTCGTCATAAATAGAAAAGTATTTCATCCTTCAGGAAGTGAAATAGGAGCAATTAACACCGTTAAATTATTTTCCCTTATTAGAACCGCAATTAGTAATGGTCTAGATTCATATCGATACTTAAAATATGTTCTTAAAAATATAAAAACTAAACCAATAGATGAATTATTACCTTATTCAAAAGATATTGGAAAATTAATTTAAACTTCGTGATTTTCCGTGATGGGAGATTTGAACTCGCGATACGAGTTTAAACTATATTTGATAGTATTTTTCATCACTTAACTTTATTTGTTCTTTAATAGGTGTTAATTAACGACGTTACTATTTTAAAGCAAAAGACTAATTACCAACATAAAAGAAAAAACGTCTAAGACTTTATTGCTCGCACACTACGCTTTTGATACATTGCCCACCATAAAAACGGAAACAATTTTTTTATCATGGATGCAGCCTTTAAAGATTCTCAATTAATGTTGGAGACAAATAAATTGGCTTTATTTCAATCATTTTGTCATTGGCAATATCTTTTTGAGAAAACAAAATTCTCCTTGAGATTATATGAGAGTATTTTTCAATAAATAAATTTAATGATTTATGATTCTTAATGTTTCCTGATTTTACCTCAATAGGAACGATTTTATTTTTGCTACTTATTAAAAAGTCGATTTCGTAAGGATGTTTGTCATTTTTTTCATACCAATAATGATAAAATAAATCCCTTCCGTTAGATTTTATTATTTGCGCTAAAGCGTTTTCATATAAATACCCCAAATTAGCGTCTAATTTATCGCTTAACAATTTATTATAAATATTGCCGTCGATAAAAGTTTTATCATTGAAAAGCATCGTGGTAAATAATCCTATATCGCTTAAATACAATTTAAAATGACTTAAATCTTTGGTTAAATTAAGTGCGATA
>CASFSG010000014.1 GCA_949297305.1 uncultured bacterium | reverse complement strand
TCGTTAATTTTTATTGAATTGCATAAAAAATATTCTGCCTCCTTGTCTTCATATATAAATATATGACAGGGAAGCAGATATTTCTTGCAATTTAAAATTAAACATATTATCATTGATAGCGTTGGACCTGTGGTGTAGTGGTTAACATGCTTCCCTGTCACGGAATAGATCGCGAGTTCGACTCTCGTCAGGTCCGCCATTTTCTTAGGAGACAGAATATTAAATCCTTAGAAAGTCATAAGTTGTAGTTTTATAGATATATTTATAAATTTCCTAAATGTTATATAAATCTTCAACTTGGCTCGATAGCTCAGTTGGGAGAGCAAAGGACTGAAAATCCTTGTGTCGGCAGTTCGATCCTGCCTTGAGCCACCACTTAGTTTAAAATCCTGCTTAGGCAGGTTTTTTATTATTTAACGTTTTTAACTATGAAATAAACATCTATATAAAATAAAATGATAAACGTCGTTAACTAACGTCTATTAAGAATTAAATTATATTTGATGATAAAAAAACCTATATTAAAAACCTTAATCGCATATTGTGGGTTCAAATCTCCTATCACGGAAAATCACGAAGTTTAAATTAATTTTGATATATCTTTTGAATAAGGTAGTTTGTTTTATTTTGTTTTTCCTAAAAATAGGAATTTCAACTCAATTATTGTCTGCTATTCTCATATTTATATTCATTTTTAAACTTTCTTTTACTTTTTTTCTTATATAAATAGTGAGGTATAGCAAATGAGTATAGATAAGAAGATTTATCAAAATATTGGTTTAGTTAGAGAAAGGGAATTTGTAGCGATGTTTGATGGTAAAAAATATATAGAATTATCTCGTCACGCTCAAAATCTTTTCGCAATGATGTTTAAAGATTTTAATCACGACGAAATTATCATCGCTAAACAGATTGATGGTTTTAAAAAGGCTGATGTTTATTTAGAAATTGGTGGTATAAGAAAGAATTTATCTTTAAAAAGTGGTAAATCAGTTTTTGCTCATAGCGAAAACAATCAAACTTTTGTGACTTATTTAAGTTCATTGGGAATCTCTAGTAAATCGATTAATAGCTTGCTTTTATATTTATATGGCGATGGAACAATCGATGGAAGTGGTCAAAAAAGAATGGAATATCAAGATATCATGGTTAAATATCAAAAAGAAATTAGCGACGCAAATTATGAACTAAATTGCAATAAATATAATGTGATTAAAACTGTTCGTAAATGCTTATTTGATGACTTTGATTATCACCATGATTTAGGTGTTGATTATATTTATCATGGTGACACTCATTTTGGCGTCTTGGTATCGATGAAACAGATAGTTCATTATTTGAATACCCGCAGTTTTCATTTTTATAAAAATTTGCATATTGGTCCTTTGTTAATTCGCCCAGAAGCCCGTTATGTTGATGGAAAAACTCGTCATGAACATAAAAGACATCAAATCCAACTTTATTGGCCAAAGATGAGCGAAGATTTATATTACATCAGCCAAAAATATAAAAGGGAATTATAATGACAAAATCGGTAATTGGTTTTAAAATATTTTTGTGAATTTTAAAATTGTAATTATTCTGCCTCTTTTATTAGCAAGTCTTTCTTCCTTAACTAGTTGTGAGAAAAAAATTAAAGAAACATCTTTTAATGAAACGAATATTAAATTAGATGTTGGGGATGATTTTTTCTTGTATGCTTACTATTATCCTGCTAGGAAAGTAGATTCTTTAAAAGATATTAAATTTGTTTGGTCGATAACGAATTTAGATGTTATCCAATTGATGAATGGATGGACGCTTGACGATATTAATTTACGAAATGATTATGCGATAAATTTCGAAGCTATTAGTTATGGCGAAACACAAATTACCTTAGATATATATCAAGCAGATTTTAAAACTACTTTAGTTGCAGATGTAATAGTGAGCGATGATGTTGTCATTAAAGAAGAGAACAAAGTTCATTATGATAAACGTCCGATTAGTCAATATAATTCTCATAAACATTATTACGAAGAAAATTCTTTCCATATTGGCGATTATGAGACAGGGAATTATAGCGATTGTTATTCGGAAAACTATTTGCTTGAAGCGGGAAGTTATGGTCTAGAATATTATCGAGCAACTAAAAATGAGTACAATGTAATGACTTTGCTTCCCTATTTTAATAATCCAAACGATCATACTATTCCTGGGGCTTTTTATAATACATTTTCCTATAATTTTATGGATTATATTTACCTTAACTATCATAATTTAACACTATCATCGGTGGGTTTTGTTCTTTCTTTGAGCTATGATGGATTAAATTGGTGCGAATATGAAATTGTCAATTCTTTAGCGACCAAAGATGTTTGGGTGGATGCTAGTGGTTATCGTTATTTTAAAATTGCTACTTCTGGCGCTCCTTTATCAATTAATTATTTAGAAATATCTAATGTTTATAATGATTGTGTTGAACGTGAATATTTAAATGAAGATGATGAGTTATATCGCGTTAAACCCACAAAGTATAGTGGCGAATTAATAAGTGGTGTGTCGTCGGTAAATGTTCCGATAAAAACAGAATTAGTCGATGGTAAAGTTAAGGTAATCGAAAGTAAGGAATATACTTATTATTCGCAAGAATATTTGCTTCAAAACCTCGAAGATATCGACCAAATTGCTTTGACAAATTATCAAGATGTCATCAATTATTTTTTGGCGTTTTCTATCGCGCCTCCAAATTATAGTTATGAAGAAGAAATGATTGCTTATTTTGGTACTTATTATCGTCGAATATCTGATATCTATAGCCGTACAGATGGTTATGTTAATGCCTTGCCGATTAATCAGAACAATTTATTTTATGTTGAATTAGATGTGGAAATTGGTTTGAATAACTATATAGTAAACAATCGTTTAAATCGCGGAGTGGGTCGCATTATTATTTTTTTCAACGGCTTTGATTCCTCATCTTATCAAGGTGATTATGTCGCGATTTTTACCGATGACCATTACGCGACATTCTTTGAATATTATAATAATGGATTTTTTTCACATCGCTTTAATGCTCAAACTAATCTAACTAAATATTGTTATCAAAATGTTGCCACTTATGAAATTGTTTAATTTTCACTAAATTATGATAAAATCTATGGGAGGAAATTATAATGAAAAACAACAATTGGTTTAGCAAAGCGCTTTTTTACGAAATTTATCCCCAAACTTTTTTAGACACAGATGGCGATGGTATAGGAGACATTCAAGGAATTATCCAAAAGCTTGATTATATTCAAAGCATTGGATTTAATGCAATATGGTTAAATCCTTTATTTGACTCACCGTTTTTTGATGCTGGTTATGATGTGCGTGATTATTATAAAGTCGCGCCTAGATACGGAACAAATGAGTATTTATATCAATTGTTTAAAGAAGTCCATAAGCGCGGCATGCATATTATTTTAGATTTAGTGCCTGGTCATACTTCTATCGACTCTGAATGGTTTAAAAAATCATGCTTGCAAGAAAAAAATGAATTTAGTGATTTATACATTTGGACAAATTCAATTTGGAAAGCTCATGATGATATTCCTTCTATTAGAGGCTTCTATGAACGCGATGGTTCGGTTGCTACCAATTTTTTCTCGATTCAACCCGCTTTAAATTATGGCTTTTGGCAAGTGAAAAATGATTATGAAATGAAAATCGATGACCCACGCGTCGAAAAAACAATCAAAGCAATGCAAGATGTTATCGTTTTTTATTTAGAAAAAGGTGCGGATGGTTTCCGTGTTGATATGGCAGGGTGGCTTGCAAAAAGAGATGATGAAAAATTTAGTGGCACTATCTATATTTGGGATAAAATCTTAAAGCCAATTAAAGAAAAATATCCCGAAGCTTTCTTTGTTAGTGAATGGTCTTCGCCCAAGGATGCTTTGAGAACTTATTTTGATAGCGATTTTTTATTACAAGACGCTTTCAGACCTTTACACATCTATATGTGCCGAGGCGAAGATCCTTATTTTAAAGTTTCTTCTAAAAAGAGCGCGAAAGAATATTTTGATTTTTATTTAGACACGATCAATTTTGCCTTCAAACGCAATAAATATGTTTCAATAGTTTCTGGTAATCATGATACTGTTCGTATCAGTAAAACCCTTGAAGATGATGAGGAATTAAAATTATTTTATGCTTTAATGTATACTCTTCCTGGAATTCCGTTTATGTATTATGGTGATGAAATCGGCATGAAATACCTCGAAAACGCTAAATCGGTTGAAGGAGGATATCATCGCACGGGTTCGCGTTTACCTATGGCGTGGGATGATTCGATGAATGGTGGCTTTTCTAGCGCGAAAGAAACTTATACTCCTATAAGTAAAGAGTACCATCAAATTAATGTTAAAAATGAACTCGAAGATAAGAATAGTTTGTTAAATTTTATTAAAAGATTAATTGCATTTAGAAAAGAATACCGCGCTTTTGATAATGACGCTGGATTGGTTTATCTAAATAAGGATGACGAAGAATTGCCACTAAGGTATCTTCGTTATAAAGAAAATGAAAATATAGGAATTATCATCAATCCACGAGATCAAAAAGCCCCCTTAGCCCTTTATGAACCTTATAAAATTATCTATCAATATAATAATGAAGATTATGATGGCAAAACAATTAATCCTCAATCGATTATCATCGCGCGTTTTTCCTAAAAAATTGCTTGCCTAGAAAGATATTATTCTTTATAATCTCTTTCGATGCCTCCTTAGTTAAGTGGCATAACGGATCCATGGTAAGGATTAGTTGCTAGTTCGATTCTGGCAGGAGGCACCA
>CASFSG010000013.1 GCA_949297305.1 uncultured bacterium | reverse complement strand
TGTTGCTTTGACGATAAAAGAGATTCAAAGTTATCACGATAATATAACTTTTATCGAGGTTAGTAAGGGATTAATCGAAGACGTAATTAACACTGTTATACCTTATAATATAAAAGATCTTTATCTATCACCGCGCATCCTAGCTGCGTCCTTACTCAATTTATCAGCAAAATATTTTCTTAGCGATGAACTTAATAATATAGCGAGTTTTTATAATTTAAAACCACATATTGTCGAAGAAAAAAGTATTTTAATTGAAAAATATTTAGAGAAATTTAAAGGAGTTTTGATCGATGAATAGCGCTCAAGAATTTATCCAACTTTATAATACATTAGATAATTTATTAGAAAATAAATATCGTCAAAACGGCCGCAATAAGTCGTATATTATGACTTATGCTTTGGAATTGCAAAAATCTGCGTTTGCCAAAACGATTGAAAGAGGGCGAACATTGAATTTAATTAGACAGTTACGCAACTCACTTGTCCATGGCTTTGACATGAATAAAGATGGATTAATTGAGATAACCCCAAAATTATTGAACTTTCTTCAAGAAGAGATTGAAATATTGTCCTCTCCTAAAAGAGCAATCCATATCTGCACCAAACTCGATAAATTGCTCTATGCTAAACTAGAAGATCGCGTAAACGATTTATTGGTTAAAATGGTGCATCGTGGGAATTTACAAGTCCCAATATTAAATGAGAATTTTGAACTAATTGGCGTTTTTTCACCAAATGTTTTAATTCGTTATTTAACGGAAAAAAGAGATAAAAATTCAAGCGAATTAACCATTATTGATTTATTAGAATATTTACCAATCGATAAACATATATCTGAATATTATCGCGTTTATAGTAAAAATGATCGCGCTGATGAAATCGCCGAAGCTTTTGAAAGTTATTATCATAAGGGAAAAAAACTCGTTATGGTTTTTGTGACTAGCGAAGGTAAATTAGATGAACAATTACTTGGGATTATTACGCCTTATGATGTCGTTAATTTAGAAAATTAATATTTGTTATTTAGTGTCTATTTCATTATAATTTAGATAGTTAATTAAGGGGGCTTACCGATGAATATAGAAGCAAACAAAAATTCTCCATTTACTGAGGAAGATTATACATTAAAAGTTCGCTTAAAAATTTTTCTAAAGAAATTGCGTGATATGCGTTATTTAGGGCTTGTTTACACCGTTTTAGGCGTTGTCATGGCTTTGATGGCAATTTTATCATTGACTCTATATGGTTTGGATGAATCATATATTTTAGGCATCGGCCTTAACAATGAAGAAAATCCGTTTGTGGGTATGATTTTCTTCTTTAGTGTCGTTTTAAGTATTTTATGCTCGATACAGAGTATAAATTTCTCCTCTTCTTATTATTTTACACGCGAGAAGAAAAATATTACATTAACTTCGCCTATTATGTTAGCTGTTAGTGCCTTCTTATCGTTGGTTCATGTTATAATGTCTATTGTTTATGTTATGAGCATTAAAGGTGTTTTAGGTGCTAATTCAATTAATTTGATTGCTTGGATTTTATATTTCGTTTGTGCTTTATTAGCGATTGTCGCGGTAGTTCCTTTTGTCGTTTTCTTCTTTAAAAATTTTGATCATATGCATTTATCAACCTTGAAAAATGTTGTGGTCAGTAAGGACTTTTCTAGCGAAGAAGAAAAGATTGCCGC
>CASFSG010000012.1 GCA_949297305.1 uncultured bacterium | reverse complement strand
GTTAAAAAAGTTGAAGAGTACGCTTCTTTAGGTGTTAAATTGATCATTACGGTTGAAAATGTCATCTCTTGTTTAGAAGCAATTAAACGGGCAAACCAATTGAATATCGATGTCCTCCTTAGCGATCACCACGAAGTTCCTAGTATTATCCCAGACGCTTATGCAATTTTTCACTCCTTGCTTACCAAAATTGATGATTATAATCCCTCAGGGGCTTTTGTGGCCTTATTAATAAGTGCTGCGTTATTAGGTTATTATGATAAATATCTCATCGTTTTAGCAAGTTTAACCATCGTTTCCGATTTAATGATTGTAAAAGGATATAATCGCATCTTATTAAAATTAGGGATAGCTTATTTAAACCAATATCGTTTCCCTAATTTAATCAATCTATTGAGCGAGAAAAATGCGATGATTGATGAAATTACTTATGGCTATGAAATCGTTCCTAAAATCAATGCCTTAGGAAGATTATATGATGGCGATAAACTCAATTTAATTGTTCCTTACTTACTTTCAAATAACATAGAAATAATTAATTCATTTTCCTCATTTATCAATCAAGTAAACGAAGAAAGAAAAACCTTAACAGCAGCAGGTTTTAATTTGTTAGATAAATTTGTCGATCAAAATCAAGCCTCCGTTTGTGAAATTTTGAATGTCAACGAAGGTTTATTAGGTCTAATCGCTAATAGGGCAATGAATACCTATTTAAAACCTACTTGTATCTTTACTTATGAAGAGGATCAAAATACTTTAAAAGGATCGATGCGTTCAAAAGATGGCTTTGATGTTTACGATTTTTTAATTGCTAATCAAGATTTAATTATAAAAAGTGGTGGACATGTTAATGCAGGCGGTTTATCAATTAGCAAAGATGTTTATTTAGAATTTAAAAAACGTTTGAATGCCTATGCAATCAATCACCCCTTTTTCAATTTAGAAAAACCTTTTATCGAAATTTCTCTAAATGATATCAATCGCGAAAATTATCATCTAATTGCATCTTTTAAACCTTTCGGTGAAGGAATGAACCAGCCACTATTTAAAATAGGTCATTTGTTAACTAATGAATTAACTTTTATTAAAGACGGTCAACATATTTTAACTAATTTATCAATGAACGCTAAATTAGTCGGCTGGAACATAAATAAAAAAGATATTTCGTTATATAAATATATCGATATATACGGCATTTATGAATTAAATATATTCCGTAATAAGGAAAGTATTAATTTTAAAATTATTGACTACAAACTTTATTAATATAATTTGATTCAAAAATTTTGTTAAATAGGTTTCTATTTATAATTTGAATGTTCCAAAAAAAGATCCTATATGAATTTTAAAGCATTTTACATGCGTTTTGATGTAAGTCTTGATAATGGTGAAAATGAATAAATAAACTAATTTAGAAAAAGGATATTACTAGTATCTTCTTATAATAAAAAGCATAGGCAGTGTAGCCTATGCTTTTATTGCTCTGTTTTATTATTTAACAGTTCTTAGTTAATTATATTTAATAGAGCCGTTATTATATAAACTAACTATTTAATTAATAAACGTGGATTGCCCATATGAAAACACGTTTCATTGTTGTAATAGTTAAAGTGGTGCTAGCAGCAGTTAAATCGAAGGTTAAAGTCTCACCCGCAGCAGCTTCGTTATATGGAGCAAGCATTGTAACGCCGTTAACATCGACTTTATTACTATTGGTTGGATAATCGGCTGATTTAGCATACCAGTCATGACACACGATATCAACATGACTAATAGCTTGTGAGAATGTTAAAACCATGACACCATTATCTCCACTAGCGCCAGATTTAATAAGGCCAGCAGTATTTTCGTGAGCGCCTCCTTTTCCGTTTCCATCATAAACTTTAGTTACCGAATCAACGGAACTTAGAATATTACTAGCTGCTGTACCAGCTTGATAACCGCCATCAAATGCTTCTTTTAATTTGGTAGTATCAAAAGCAGTGCCCTTAGAAGTTAAATGATTAAAAGTATAAGAGGCTAAATATTCTTTTTCAACTAGTTCGCCTTTTTGAACGGTAACATTAATAGCGTCGAATGATTGATCATAAGTACCAACATCAACAGCAATATATACTACATTGCTTGTCGTTGGATAATTGACATTATAGTCGTTTTTATTAGGCTCGCCGACCATTTCAACTTTTGGCGCTTCATTATTTTCGCCATTATAAACGGAAATGTTGCTATGGAATGTAATAGTATTAACATTGGTAATTGTCGTTCCTTCAGGAGCGGTCAATTTAGCGTAACTTTTATTGGTAATTGTAAATTCTTTATACTTTTCATTAATTTCTTTAACATCACCAATTTCAACTCTTAAGGTTGGATAAGCTAGACCATCAGCAGGAGCCTTTAAGTTAATTTCAACATCATTAGCGCCGACTTTAAGAACATCCGATGTAACAGAAGCTCGATAAACACCATCAGGCAAATCAGTCATTGTAGCCGCTAAAACTTTTACATAAACATCTTCGCTTAATTCCGCGTTGCTCTTAGCAGTGAATTTGACTGCCGCTGGTTCAGTAGTAACATTTTCAGTTGGTGAAATGCGGAAAATATTATCACCACGATTTTCAACTGTAAATTTAGCATCACTAGGAACAGTTACTTCAAGATCTTGTTCAGCTAAAGCTGGTTTAATTTCTACTTTAAGGTCATGAAAAGTACCATAAGAAATTTCAAGTGATGTTTCAGGAGTATCATAGAAACCCTTTGGTGTTAAGACCTCTTCGGCTGCCGGTGGAACATAAGCATCTTTACTAGAAGCTACGATAGTCGAAGAATCGACT
>CASFSG010000011.1 GCA_949297305.1 uncultured bacterium | reverse complement strand
GATCCATTAAAAATACAAGTCATTGACGAAGAAAGAAGAAAATTTACTCCCGATCAAGTCGTTCAAAGAGCATTGGACTGTGTTGGCAAATCAGAAGTCGTCACTGGAAAATATAATTTTGTCATGAACAATTGCGAACATTTTGCCACCTGGTGTGTCTATGGTCGCGGCGACTCTCATCAAATTCATAAATTTGGCCAAATGGGCGCAGATATTTCTGTCAAGGCTATTGATTTTACCACTAGCGCAATTAATTTCTTCAAAGAAAGAAAATTTGCTAAAAGAGCAAAAGAAGAAACTAAAAATGACAATTTGATTGAAACTCAACCTGTTAAAGAAATCAATATGCAAGAAAGTAATCAAGTAGCTTCTTTTTGTCCTAAATGTGGTTTTAAAGCTTTAGAAGGCGATCTTTTTTGTCGAAAATGTGGAGCGAGGTTAAAATAAATGGACATTCATCAAATAGTCGAAAACCAAAGAGCTTATTTTAAAAGTGGAAAGACTATTAATATCAATAAGCGCATTGAGATTTTAAAGAAACTCTCTTTTCTTATTAAAGAATATCTGCCGAAATTTAATGAGGCTTTTTCAAAAGACTTTAACAAATGTCCATTTGATGTCTTATCAACAGAAGTTTATTTGGTTTTAGAAGAAATCAAATATATGATTAAACACCTAAAAAAATTAGCAAAACCAAAAAAAGTTAAAACGAGTTTAATTAATTATCCCTCTAAAGGCTACCTAATAAATGAACCATACGGCGTTGTTTTAATTATGGCACCTTGGAATTATCCTTTCCAACTAGCGTTAGAACCTCTTATTGGGGCACTTGCAGCGGGTAATACCGCAATTGTTAAACCAGGAAGCTATTGTAAAAACGTATCTGAAACAATCAAAAATATGTTATCTAATTTTGATGAAAGATTAATCAAGGTTGTTTTAGGAGGCCGTGAAGAGAACCAACAATTATTAGAAGAAAAATTCGATTATATCTTTTTTACAGGCGGTGTAACGGTTGGCAAATTAGTGTTAGAAAAAGCTAGCCGACATTTAACTCCTGTCACTTTAGAGTTAGGGGGGAAATCACCTTGTATTGTCGATATCGATGCTGATATAGAAATTGCGGCTAGAAGAATAACTTGGGGAAAATATTTAAATGCTGGGCAAACGTGTGTTGCTCCTGATTTTATTTATGTTCATAAAAATGTTCACGATAAATTTTTAAGTTATGTCATAGATTATATTAAAAGATTTTATTATGATACTAATCAAAAAATCACCGCAAATTTTCCATATTTAATTAATGAAAAGCATCTAAACAAAGTAATGGCCCTAGTGGATGAAAATAAAATAATTTTTGGTCATAAATCAACTGAGCGATTAGTTGAACCAATCGTTTTAGATCATGTTTCATGGGATGATAAAATAATGAGCGAAGAAATTTTTGGGCCAATAATGCCTATCTTAGAATTCACTAATTTAGATGATGTTATCAATTTATTGAAAGAAAAAGAAAAGCCTCTAGCATTTTATTATTTTTCAAAAAATAAGAAGAAAGCGTTAGAGGTGATGAAGCGCGTCAGTTATGGCGGCGGTTGCATCAATGACACTATTATGCATCTCACCAATGAAAATTTACCATTTGGTGGGGTTGGATTAAGCGGCTATGGGGCGTATCATGGCAAGAAAAGTTATGAAACATTTTCGCATCAAAAAAGCGTCTTAATGAAAGGCAAGACAGAACTAAATGTCAAATACCCACCATATAAAGATACTTCCTATAACATGCTTAAATGGTTAAATAAAATTAAAGACTAGTTATGAAAGGATAAAATATGAATCGCATTGTATTAAATGAAACTAGTTATCATGGGGAAGGAGCAATTAAAGAAATTGTTAACGAGGCCAAAAATCGCGGATTTAAAAAAGCACTCGTCTGCACTGACCCCGATTTAATAACATTTGGAGTTACTAACAAAGTAACAAATTTGCTCGATGAAGCAAAACTTGCTTATGAAATTTTTTCGAAAGTAAAGGCGAACCCTACTATCGAAAATGTTTTAGCTGGATACAATGCTTTTTTAAGCGCAAAAGCTGACTATATAATCGCTGTTGGAGGAGGCTCTGCTATTGACACCGCAAAAGCTATTGGCATCGTCGCTAATAACCCCGAATTTAAAGACGTCCGTTCTTTAGAAGGTGTTGCTCCAACTAAAAAACCTTCAAAACCAATCTTTGCTATCCCTACAACCGCTGGTACAGCTGCGGAAGTAACTATCAATTATGTGATTACCGATGCCGAGAAAGAAAGAAAATTTGTTTGTGTCGACACTCACGATATCCCAATTGTTGCATTCGTTGATCCAGAGATGATGTCTTCGATGCCTCGCGGCTTAACAGCCTCGACTGGCATGGATGCTTTAACGCATGCGATTGAAGGTTATATTACCAAAGCTGCTTGGGAAATGACTGATATGTTTCATCTTAAAGCTATCGAAATTATTTCAAAAAATTTACGTGGCGCAGTGTTAAACGAAAAACACGCTCGTGAAAAAATGGCCTTGGCTCAATACATTGCCGGCATGGGCTTTTCTAATGTTGGTTTAGGTATTGTTCATTCAATGGCGCATACTCTCGGTGCAAAATACGACACTCCTCACGGTGTTGCAAATGCAATTTTATTGCCGACAATCATGGCATATAACGCTCCTGCTACCGGCACTAAATACAAAGATATTGCTAAAGCAATGGGCGTAAGAGATGTCGATAACATGACACAAGAAGAATATCGTAAGGCCGCTATTGATGCTGTAAGAGATTTAGCGAAGGATGTTGGTATTCCTTCTGATTTAAAGAGTATTGTTAAAAAAGAAGATTTAGATTTCCTAGCCACTTCCGCTTACGCTGATGCGTGCCGCCCAGGCAACCCACGCGACACAAGCGTCGAAGAAATTAAAGAATTATTCTTAAAATTGATGTAAAAAACTTATCATTTAAAATAAAACAACCGCAAACCGCGGTTGTTTTTTTAAAAAAGCTGACTTAATGATTATTTTGCCTTGCCTTGATTAGCGACAGCTTCCATTTCCTTTTTGAGTTCTTCTTCGTCCATTAAATAATAATGTTTAATAACTTTAAAATTATCATCAAATTCATAGACTAAAGGAACGCCCGTAGGAATATTAACACCAACGATTTCATCATCGCCCATCTTATCAAAATATTTCACTAGCGCCCGCAGCGAATTACCATGAGCAACAACTAAAACGCGTTTACCTTCCTCCATAACGGGACGAATAACTTTTTCAAAATAAGGAACCGCGCGAGCGACTGTATCTTTTAACGATTCGTTTAAAGGGAGTTCGTCTTTAGGAACATCTCTAAATTGTGCTTGTAGAGCTGGGTTACGTGGGTCATCTTCTTTTAAAGCTGGCGGAGGTACATCATAACTACGTCGCCAAACTTTAACTTGGTCTTCACCATATTTTTCGGCGGTTTCTGCCTTATTTAAACCTTGTAAAGCGCCGTAATGACGTTCGTTTAAACGCCAGGATTTAAAAACTGGCAACCATTCGCGATCAAGTTCAAATAAAACATTGTTCATCGTGTGGATAGCTCTTTTTAATAAGGAAGTGTAAACGACATCAAAATCATAACCCTCTTTTAAAAGAGTTTTACCGGCTCGATGAGCTTCATCAACGCCTTTTGGGCTTAAATCAACATCGGTCCATCCGGTGAACAAATTTAGCTTATTCCATTCAGATTCACCGTGACGAATGAGAACTAATTTATGCATTTTTAATCTCCTTTTCTAGATAGATAATAGCACTAAAATAGTGAATTTTAAATAATTAATTATTTATTTAGAATGTTTTAGGTCTCGATTAAATTGCTAGCAATTTTTTCTCTATCATCTTTCTTTTTATAACCAAAGGCATCGTAGGCAAAAATTGCCCCGATAAATACCAAAGGAAACGTTGAATGGAAAATAACAATTAAAACGATAACTATTCCAACAATAATGAGGGCAAGACTACCAATTGTATTTCCTACTACTTCTCCAACTGCTTCACCAACACTAGTAGCGGTAGTACTATCCGTTGAGTTATTAACTAGACCAATACCAATAAATAAAACAACAAGACATATGACTATCATTAAACCAATAAATGCCACTATCACAATTAATGGCAAAATAATCTTTAATATCTTAGATAAACGTTTAGATTTAAGGAAAAAATGATATAAAAAGAAAAAGATATAAATAACTAGTATACCGATAGGAAAAACGATGTGTTCAAAAGAAACAACATAACCTAAATTAAAAGGAGGAATGAAAAAAGAAAAGGAAATTAGACACGGCAAAGTGACTAATATAAGCGGGAGGATGGCTAATAAACGATATGTTCTTTCTTTGGAAAAGGAATCATTTTCTTTTAATAAGTTGATGGCCAATAAAGAACCAAAACTAACAGCAACAACTAAAATAATGTCAAATAATATTAAAAGAAAAGAATAGGTGCGAAAATATGTTTCTTGATAAGTTAATCCGTCTTCAGGAAGTGAACTATTATAAACAGCTTCATTCAAACACCAAAAAAATGGCATGATTGCTAAAAGGACAGCGTCTACATATAACAAAATAGGAGGGCACTTTCTAACAAACAAGAGGATAAAAGTAATAAGAGAGGAAACAAATATTAGATACACATAGATAATTGAAACGCATTTAAGGCCATCAAAAGTAGAAAATAATGAAGATATACTTCCATATGGTCTGAGATTAATAAAAGTCTCAATAACAATCAGCAAACTTGAAAACAATACAATTAAAGAGGCGAAAAAGGGCTTTAAATTACTTTGCTCAAATTTCAATAATGTCTTAATCATAATATATTTCCTCTTTAATTTTGACATTATAAAGATAGCCTTGTAAAGAAGAATTAAAATGAAGCGAAATTGTTCCTAATATAATTGAAATATGATTGAAATGTATTATATTTATTTTATGAGAAACTTTATTTTTATATCGCCAAATTTTCCCGAAACCTACTACATGTTTGTTAAAGCCTTAAAAGAAAATGGCTTTAATGTTTTGGGCGTGGGGGACGCTAGTTATGATGAATTACACTATGAACTAAAGCAAAACCTTACGGAATATTATCGCTGCAACTTAGAAAATTTTAACGAAGTTTATCAAGCTTTAGCTTTTTTTAGTGCAAAATATGGACCAATAGAATATCTAGAATCTAATAATGAATATTGGCTTAGACAAGATGCGCGCTTACGCGATGCTTTCAATATTAATGGTATGCGTTTAGCGGATATTGATCGCTACCAGCGAAAATCAAAAATGAAAGAATGCTTTCAAAAAGCCGGTGTTAAAGTGGCTAGATTTATTGTCATAAATGATACTAACAAAAAAGATGTTAATGCTTTCTTTAAAGAAGTGGGCTTCCCCTTATTTGCTAAACCAGACATCGGTGTCGGCGCACATGGTTCTTATAAAATTAATAATAATTCCGAATTGCAAAACTTTATTAAGACTAAACCACAAGGCGTCGATTATATCATTGAACAATATGTCCATGGCGAAATTATATCTTATGATGGCGTTTCAAATTCGAAAGCTGAAGTGATATTTGCTGATAACGAGCATTTTCCACCTTCAATATCTGATATTGTTCATTCAAATGGTGATATGTTTTATTATTGCGCTCCAACCATACCAAAAGAATTGGATAAAATAGGACGCAATGTCGTTAAAGCTTTCAATATTCAAAATCGTTTTTTCCATATTGAATTCTTTAAACTTGATAGCGATATAACGGGTCTAGGAAAAAAGAATGATATCGTTGCTTTAGAGGCTAATTTAAGAGCACCTGGAGGCTATACCCCCGATTTAATAAACTATGCTCGCTCAGTCAATATTTATAAAATATGGGCTGATTCATTAGCATATGACCGAACATATGAATATTTAGAACACCCAAAGTATTACGCAGGATGCGCTTCAAGAAGAGACAATAAAAATTATTTCTACACCCATCAACAAATACTAGAAAAATATCATAATAATATCTGCAAAGAAGGACGCTATCCCTATATTTTAGCCGATGATTTAGGCGATACCTATTACATGGGTAAATTTTTAACGAAATCAGAAATGCTTAAATTTCGCGATTATGTTCAAAAAAGTGCAAAATAATTATTTGGCCAATGATCCCATTGGATCCCATGGCTTAAGCATGATTGGTTCTTCGTTTAAAGCTTTTAACTCACTTTCATTTAAATATTTCTTATGAACAACGGCTTGATATGTATAACGGTCAAACCATGAACTAGACATAATATAGTAGCCTTTATATCCGTTTTCATCTCCCCAAGAGTTTTCAATTTTCCACTTGCTAGGATGACCTTCAATAAAACCAACGCCAGTAATACACATCGCATGCGACATTTGTGATAGACGATAGTCGAGCGATAAACCTTTATCGAGCTTATGATCTAATCCTAAAAGCGACTCATAATCAAAATACCTATCGTCCCAAATGCCATTTTTACGATCGCCATAGTTTGAAACATCGCTGCCAAACCAAACTATTTCACCATCGCGTAATTGCTTAATAACTAGTTCTTTTAAACGCTCGATTCCAACATTGAGGTGAGTAACTAATTTTCCACCAACGACATTACCTAAATATTTAACAGTATAAGTTTTGTTAAAAGGTTTATCTTTTGTCGGAGCATCAATAATAGAGACAAAATCATCTAAATAATTTCCTATGTATTTTTCTTTAAAAGTTAAAGGTGTTAAATCTCTTTCTAAAAAATATTCGCCATTTTTATCAATGTATTCAAAATTAAATTTTTCAGGAATTATTCCATAGGCATTACTTAAGGCGTTATAAACTCTTTTCAATAAATTTTCTTTTTCATTTCTAACAAGCGACATACCGCCTTTTTCTTTAAAATCATTCATTTTTGCGGCGAATTTGCGAATTTCGTTGTTGATTAATGAATTGATAATGCGCGTGCTAGAAGAGGTGAATGTTTCATCAAAAACTCTTTTGGGCAATAGACCATACTTATTTACTAAAGAGACAAACATATCCCATTGGCCACCATCACCAGTTGCACTTTCCAATAAAAAAGTTAAAGTGCGATCATCATAGTCGGCGGCAATATTTTCTATTAAGGCTTCCAAAACATAATTGGTTTTCTCTAGCTTATCATAAAAAGCTAGGAAACTTTGAGATAATTCAAAATTATCAAGATTTAAATCTTTGGCCATTTTTTCTCTCAATAAATTAGTTGCGGCAAATAGCCAGCAACGTCCACTCGCCTTTTGGTTAGTTACAGGTAAAGTCTTAATATCTAAGTCAAATTTAAAATCCATCGACGGACGATCGTCTAAACTATATGCGACATCATTAATGTCACTTCTAGTTAAAGCATGACGAATTATTTTGTTCTTATCATCATCTAAATAATCTTTTTTATAAGTTTTTAATTGTTCAAGTGTTATTTCTTTCATAATGTCAACCTACTTTCCGATTGTTATTTTATCATTATTCTTTTTAAAAGATAGTAAAACGATAATATTTTTAGGAATTATTTTATTCAAAATTTATGAATAAAATTGTTATAATTAATGCGAGGAAATTATTATGAATTTAAGTAAATATGCAATTATTGATCTTCATCTGCATCTTGATGGTTCCTTATCACCACAAGCAATAATTTTAGCGGCAAAAAAAAACCATGTTTTATTACCTACTTACGATGCAGTTGAATTAGAAAATTATTTGTCTATTGATGAAACTTGCACTTCGTTAACTGACTATTTAACTAAGTTTGATATCCCTAATCGCGTTTTACAAACAAAAGAAGGGATTCATATTTGTACATTAGATTTAATAAAACGTTTAGCGGAGCAAGGCTTAAAGTATGTAGAAATAAGAATGGCGCCTCAACTTTCAACCAAGCGTGGCTTATCGCAAGAAGATGTCATCATCGCCTTGTTAGATACAATCTTAGAAGGCAAGATTAAATATGGATTAAAATGCAATTTAATTTTATGTATGATGCGAAATTATCACTATAAAGAAAACTTATTAACCGCTGATTTAGCGAAGAAATATTTAGGAAAGGGGGTTGTCGCAATTGATATTGCTGGCGATGAAACAAAATATTCTAACAAAGATATTGACGGCCTATTTGAATATGTTAATGCTTTAGGTTTGCCATTTACTTGTCATTCTGGCGAATCGACTAACCATTCTTCAATCGATTATATTATGCGTTATCATCCTCAAAGAATTGGGCACGGAGTAAAAGCCATCGAATCAATTGACACAATCGATCACTTAAGAAGAGATAACGTTTACTTAGAAATCTGTCCAACTAGCAATGTTGATACCCATGCCTTTAACTCTTTAAGTGAAGTGCCAGTCTTGCCACTATTAAAGGCTGGAATTAAAGTGACAGTCAATACCGATAATATGACTGTTAGTAAAACAACATTAAAAAGGGAATATTACAACTTAGTAAAAATGGGCCTAACCGAAGATGATATCTATCAAATTACTTTAAATTCTATTTCAGCAAGTTTTTTATCTAAAGAAGAAAAGATTGCCTTAATTGATTTAGTTAACTCTTTATAAAAATTAATTAAAATAAAAAGTCGTTAAGTTTAACCTAACGACTTTTTTATACGATTAATAATTTACTACTTTGCAAATTTAAAGGCATTCATGCCAGCAAAAACAGCATCTTCGCCAAGTTCTTCTTCAATGCGAAGTAGTTGATTATATTTGTTGACACGTTCGCCGCGGCAAGGAGCACCAGTCTTAATTTGGCCAGTTGCTAAACCGCTGGCTAAATCAGCGATAAAGGTATCTTCAGTCTCACCGCTACGATGAGAAGTAACAGCGGTATATCCGGCATCATGTGCCATCTTAATCGCCATCAAAGTTTCTTTAACTGAACCAATTTGATTTAATTTAATCAAAATTGAATTAGCGACACCCATCGAAATACCTTTTTGAAGTCTTTCAACATTAGTAACGAATAAATCGTCACCAACAAGTTGGACGCGTTTACCGATACGAGCGGTTAACTTTTTCCAACCTTCCCAGTCTTCTTCATCTAAAATATCTTCAAAAGAAACGATTGGATAGGTATTTAAAATATGTTCCCAGTGATCGATTAATTCATCGCTTGTCATATCCTTATTTTGTTTTGGTAAATGATAATATCCAACACCTTTTTCGGATTTCCACTCACTAGCAGCAGCATCCATCGCTAACATAAAATCCTTACCAGGAACATAACCAGCATCTTTAATCGCTTGGACAATTTCATCTAAAACATCTTCATCACTTTTTAAATTAGGAGCAAAACCACCTTCGTCGCCAACAGCAGTCGCCATACCCTTTGCTTTTAAATTTTTCGCTAGAGTATGATAAACTTCTGAACACCATCTTAAGCATTCCTTAAAGCTTGGCGCGCCGACAGGCATAATCATAAATTCTTGGCTATCGACTGTATTTGAAGCGTGACAACCACCATTGAGAATATTCATCATTGGTACAGGAAGAACAACTTTATGACCTTTAGCTAAATATTTAAATAAGCTAACTCCTTCGATTTGAGCGGCTAATTTATTTGTCGCTAAAGATACAGCTAAAATAGCGTTCGCACCTAATTTAGTTTTACCTTTCGTGCCATCAAGTTCAAGCATGATATCATCGAGATGATTTGGGTCGCGAACATCTTCGCCCTCTAAGCGTTTGGCAATAATTGTATTAACATTTTCAACAGCTTTAAGGGTGCCTTTGCCCATATAGCGTTTCTTATCACCATCGCGAAGTTCTAAAGCTTCATAAATGCCAGTAGAAGCACCACTAGGAACTTCCGCCCGAGCAAACATACCATTATTTAATGTTATATCAACTTCCACAGTTGGATTGCCGCGACTATCTAAAATTTCACGGCCATGAATTTTTTTAATTGCAAATTCGTTCATATTTTTTTCCTTTCTTCTGCGATAAACATAATAGAATAAATAAGGCGATTTTTCAAGGTGAAAAATAATGTTTTATCTTTTAAGATAAATTTATTAATAATCTTTAAAAAATAAAGGTCTCCAAACAAGGGAGACCATCTAAATTAACACTTAAAGTGTAGTTATAAGGTTATTCGTCATCGACTTCTTCAAACATATCTTTAGAAGCACCACAAATCGGACAAACATAATCGTCAGGTAATTCTTCGCCTTTATAAATAAATCCACAAAGGGTGCAGCGATATGATTTAAGTTTCTTTTCTTCCATATGACTAATTTCCTTTCTTGTTAATATTTTAATACAATCGCTAAAGTAATAAAAGAAAATTGCTTAAAAAAAATTAAGGAACATTAAACAAACCTTTATAATAAAAATGGAGATTTAACTATTAATAAATCAAGTAAAAATTGATTTGTATGACAAAAACAGTTCTCTTTGTGGAACTTTCTCTTAAATCCTAAAAATATTTAGGAACTACTTAACAATAGATAAGTCGAAATCGATGTGTTCGGTTTCTAACTTATAGATGATTCTCACAAGTTTCCTGGCAACATGCGAGATGGCAAC
>CASFSG010000010.1 GCA_949297305.1 uncultured bacterium | reverse complement strand
ATATTTAAAACTGATGTAACTTCACCAGTAAAGGTCAATTGACCATAACTTGATTTTTCATAAAAACTTTTGACGCTTTCCCAATAATTTGTCTCACTAGCGTCCCCAAAGAAGGCCGTTTCAATATTATTTAACATTGCATTAGTAAAAGAGGGGCCATCACTAAATTTAACTGGGACAATTAAAAGTTTTTGTTCACCGCTCGTATATAAAGAATCATATCCGATTGAATCTTGATAATCTTTTATCGTATGTGTCAAAGGATTTTGATAACGATAATAGCCTTCATTTGTCGAGACTATTTCCTTGACGGTTAAAGGGATTGATAAGGTCACATTACTGCCATCACTAGATGCAATCGTTAAAATCGCATTACCTTTCTTTAATGCTTTGACTACCCCATTAGAAAAAGTGGCAACTTTTGTGTCACTAGAAGAATAATTTAAAATTTTATTCGTCGCGTTTTCAGGTAAAACAGACACTTTAATCGTATGACTTTCACCTTCATCTAAAGTTAAAGAAACGACATCTGAGACAATATTTTGAACATAAACAATCGGAGTATCTTTTGTAATGATATTCAATGATATTTCTTCGCTAGTTAAACCTAGATAAGAAGCTTTAAGATAAACTAGACCTTCATTCTTAAAAGGTTCATTTAAATTAATCTTTTGCTTGGTGATTGCTTGATAGGCGCTTAATGAATAACCAGTCGTCCCATTTTCATCGTAGTTTAAAGTGATTTCATCGCCATTAGAATAATGGGCTTTAACTAGTAAATGATTGTTAGCTAAATAAATATCCCCAACATAATATTGACTTTGGGAATTAGTTATCGTCAAACGAGTTAATTCATTAGTAATCTCACTAGTAGACTCACTATTTGTAATGCTTTCTTCACTTGAGGTAACGCTACTACTATTAGAACTAATATTGGTGAAATCGCAGCTTGATAAAATTAAGGCTGCACCGATAGATAATAATTTAATTAACGATAATTTATTCATGATATTTTCCTCTACTAAGCGGAAAACTATTATAACTAAATTTCATTGACTTTAATAGATGAATGCTCAATTAAAAAATATGTTAGATGGTAAACCCATCTTAACCAAAAAAATAGTTAATAGTCCCTTTCTATCATTTTAAGAAATTGCTGCATTTACTTCGTCAATTTTTAGACAAAAAGGTTTTTTAGGCATATTTGAATGTGGCAAAAGATATCGTTGATTGAATAGAATTAACTCAATACAATGATTAAAAAGTCTCTGTTACTAGTTTTTTGCCTAACTACTTTTGTTAGTTTTATTATTCTTAATTTATTGAGGAATATTAATTAAAACTCAAAAATTAGCGAGATCAATATCGTAAGCTTTTAGCAAAAGGAAAGTCATCGCGCTTAATGCACAAAAATCACCTAAAACAATAATCAACATTGGCCAATAACTATCGATAGCCCCAGTAACAACATCATTATTCACGCCTAAAATAATCACGCAGATAAGAACGAAGATAGTAGCAAAAATTTCAAAAATAATATTAACAACGCCACCTAAAAATCCAAATAAATTTAATCCTCTTTTACTAAAGAAAAAGGCGATGATGAATAAAAAAGCGATGATGACATTAAAAATCGAAATAATTAAAGAAAAGATTGAAGCGACTCCATGCGCCCATAAATATTGACGAACAATCGCATCAAAACATAACGAAATAATTTGCCCATCCGCGAGTTTAATAAACGATAAAACACCAATTGCAATAATAAATAAAGCGACAGAGGTTTTGATTAAAGTCCCGCGGTTAAGCAATAATGACACCACCACAAAGCTCGCTAAAATAAGATAAAGTAAAAAGGTAAAGAAAGGTTCTAAAGCAAAACCATTAATCGCCCATGCGGATATATAACCAATGAGGTAAAAAAGAAAGGATAAACCTACGGACGCTAAAACGACCATTTTTGCTACTTGTTTTAGATGAGCTTTTTCAATTAAGCATTCAATTTTTTCAAGCATTTTTTCTTCTCCTTAAGAATTAATAATTTTATCGATATAAGCTTTTAAGCGTTCATCATCGGAAGGGTGATGCGCGCTAGTAATCGTATAGATTTCTTCATATACTTCATTATTAGGAACTTTATTAATCATCTCTTTCATTAGGCGGCCACTACTAGGAGCCCATGAACCATTTTCAACTAAATAAAATTTCTTATTTTTTACTAGGTGATTAGTCATATCTAATAAATAATGTTCCATCGAGGTAAAGATACCCATATTAAAGGTCGAAGCACATAAAA
>CASFSG010000009.1 GCA_949297305.1 uncultured bacterium | reverse complement strand
CATTCCTACCGAAGTACCGTATTCATCAAAAGACACTTTAATATCATTAGTGGAAAATGCAATGCGACCCGAATTCAGCGAATTAATATTAACGTAGGAATCTTGTCTTTTGCTTACCGAAGCATAAATTTTTAAGGAGGCACAACCGACGATGCATAAACCATGATTATGATCGGTGTGATTACCTAAAATTTCAAAACGACCACCAATATCAAAATGATGCTCAGCGTTAACTTTAAAAGTATTTAAAAATTCTGCATCTGTAATCTCATACATTTATTTTATCTCCCTTAAATCCTCTTTTTCCTTTTCGATCATTTCATTATTGAGTCGACGATATAACTCATCGTTTTTTGTGCCTAAAATTGCTCGAAAGATACATAAAGTAAAGCCAGCTAAAAAAAGCAATATTCCTATCACTCCACTTATCAAATAATAATAATTATAAGGCTCACTTAAAAAACAAACACTAAAACCTATTGTGGAAGCTAGAAAACCAAAAATTATTAAAACGCATATTAAGGGTAATAATTTCTTTCTTAACGAAGTGTTTTTGTTAATTGCTTGCAAGGTTTTTAATTCTTTATTTTCTATCATCGCTATAACTTTATCATAGATAAAATTTTATTCATCTAAAAAATACTTTATTAATAAAATTAACTTAAGACCATTTCTAGTGTCATCATCACCAAAAAACCAACCATAAAAGCCCATACTCCATAATGAATATGCTTACCCTTTCTTGCTTCCGGCAGTAATTCATCTATTGTCACATAAATCATCGCCCCGCTAGCAAAGGCTAAAAACCACGGCATCGCGTCAACTAGATAAGAACTAATAAACATTCCAACAATTGCAAAGATAGGTTCAACTACGCCGGTAAGAACGCCTAACAAAAAGGATTTAGTTTTACTTAGACCGCTAGTATAAAACGGAAAAGAAACGGCTAGGCCTTCAGGAATGTTTTGAATAGCTATGCCAATCGCTAAAGAAAGCAAGGAAAATAGTGTTGCTTCAGTAGGGTTAACTAAAACGATACCAGCAGCAAACCCAACGGCTAGGCCTTCAGGAATATTATGAATTGTCACCGCTAATAAAAATTTAATATTATCATTTAATTTATCGGTTTTAATACCGTCGCTTTCTTTTAAAGCAGGATGAAAATGAGGAACGATTTTATCTAATAAATATAAAAATAAACAGCCAACAATAAAACCGACTAAAGGCGGCACAAATTCCCAATTTTCATAAAGAACATCGTTTTTCGCCTCTATAATTGAAGGCAATAATAGACCAAAGATAGCAGCAGCAAACATTACACCGCTAGCAAATCCTAGAATTATATTCGAAGCGCGATCTGATAAATTTTCCGAACGGATAAAATAAACAAAAGCACTCCCAAAAGCAGTCCCAAAAAGAATAACTATAAAAGAAATAGCTATAATTAAGATATCGTTCATATTTTATTAATCTAAATAGACCACAAAGGAGTAGGGAAGCAAAAGTTCATCAAGATAATTATTCGACAAAATAATTTTTTTCTTTAGTGGATATTTAATCTGACGATCAGTGTTATTAATTAATAAGGTCATTTTCTTATTGGCCAAGAATCTTTCGATCACGAACAATTCATCTAATGCATAAATTTTCATTTGACCTTCTCTGACAACTTTATTTTTTCGTAAGTGAATAATGTCTTTAAATAATTGGTGGTATTTAGAATTAAATTCGGCACTTTCCCATTCCATCCCTTTACGATTGAAGGGATCACCGCCGCCTTTCATAAAGATTTCATTACCATAATAAAGTAGGGGCCAACCAACATGCATAATGAGAGTAACAACAGCCAACAAATAAACATCTTTGCTTTCCAAGCGATTGAAAAATCTTTCAGTATCATGACAATCGAGCAAATTGAGCATCATCTTATTGGAATTTTCTTGATATCGCATCAATAAACCATTTAATTTATCGGCGTACATTTTAGCGTCAATTTTCTTACTGATATAAAAATCAGCGGTTTGATTTAAGAATGGGTAGTTCATCACCGATTCAAATTCATTCGCCCTTAAATAAGAATGAGAGTTATACCAACATTCGCCAATTAAAATAAT
>CASFSG010000008.1 GCA_949297305.1 uncultured bacterium | reverse complement strand
ATTATGAGTCATAAACAAGTTGCAATTATGTGTCCTACAATTATTTTAGCAAGACAACATTTTCTAAGGGCGCGTGAACGTTTTGAACATTACGGAATTAGAATCGCTTTATTAACAAGAAACACTTCTAGTAAACAACTTAATCAAACTTTAAAAGACATCGAGGCAGGAAAAATTAATTTAATTATTGCTACCCATAAACTTCTCTCCAATAAATTATTGTTTAATGACTTAGGTCTATTAATAATTGACGAAGAACAACGCTTCGGCGTTAATCAAAAAGAAAAATTAAAATTATTAAAACAAAATGTCGATGTTTTATCCTTGTCGGCAACTCCAATTCCCCGTACTTTACAACTTTCACTTGTCGGCATTCGTTCAATTTCACAAATCAATACTGCGCCTAGTAATCGAATGCCGATTCAAACTTATGTTTTGCCTTATCGTTTAGATATCGTTTTAGATTTAATTAAACGAGAAATTAAACGACACGGACAAGTGTTTTATGTTTTAAATAACATTGATGCCTTATATCAAAGAGCGCATATTATTGGAGATTATTTAAAGGATATCTCCCTATCGTTAATTCATGGTAAAATGGATAAAAATGAATTAGAAGAGATTATGAACGATTTTTATGATGGAAAAATCTCGGTTCTTTTTGCCACATCCATCATCGAAAACGGAATTGATATTCCAAATGTTAATCTATTAATAGTTGAAGACGCTGATCGCTATGGATTATCGCAACTTTATCAAATCAAAGGGCGAGTTGGTCGAGGTTCAAGAATTGCGTACGCCTATTTTATGTATAATGGTTATAAAGATTTGAGTAAAGACGCCATTAAACGATTAAAAGCTATTCAAGAATTTACCGAGTTGGGTAGTGGTTATAAAATAGCCCAAAGAGACTTATTAATTCGTGGAGCAGGCGATATCTTAGGTGAAGAACAAGCCGGTTTTATTGATATGATTGGAATGGATTTATATTTAAAATTATTAAACGAAGTTATCGAAGAAAAGAAAGCAGGCGTTCGTAAAGAACCAGTTCAAAGTATTCCTCTATTCTCATTAAACGCCTATGTGCCAAGTGGGTACGCTCTTGAAAGTGATAAAATTGAGATTTATCAAGATATAGCCGCTTGTGAAACATTAGAAGGATTATCGCAAGTAAGAAAAAAAATTCGCGACATTTATGGACGTTTACCTGAGGAAGTTGAATTATTATTAAGAAAAAGAAAAATTGATATTTTAGCCAATAATCAACCATTTAAATCGCTTGTTGATTATCGCGATTATATCGAAATTCAACTAACTCCTGCGTTTTCTACTTTGTCAGGAATTGGCGTTGTGCTTTTTGATGCTTTAGCTATTTACTTAAACGACCTAAGAGTCCTGCTTGTTAAAAAAATCTTAATTATAAAGCTGTTTAAAAAAGATAAATGGCTAGATAAGTTGGAAGAAATACTTAACATCATCATTCAACTTTATAAAAAATATGCACTAAACATATCAAATTAACATTAATTAATGTTATAATTTTTTCGTGCGAATTGATAAATATCTTAAAGTAGCTCGAATCATCAAAAGAAGAGAAGTTGCAAACGCGATAATTTCTAGTGGTAGTGTTCTTTTAAATGGTCGGGTCGCTAAGCCAGCTAATTTGGTTAAAATTGATGATATCATTGTTCTTACAACATTAAAAAAAGAACTCACAATTAAAGTAAAAGAAATTCGCCAAAATTCCACTGTTGAAAACGCTAAAAATATGTTTGAAATATTAAGGGAGGTAAGTTTATGAAACTCAGTTATAAATTTGACAAAAACTCAAC
>CASFSG010000007.1 GCA_949297305.1 uncultured bacterium | reverse complement strand
ACACTGATGCTCAATGTCCCATTTTCTAAATTTGCTGAGATATCTTCGTTAGTAACATCATCTCCGATATAAAATTAACGAGAATAAGAACCAGAGAATCTTTCACGACGGAGATATTTTCCACGCGAATTCTTCTCATCGTTATTATAGTTTTTTTGAGCTCTGAAAGTTAAATAACCATCCTTGAGATCAATTTTAATATCTTCTTTTTTGATGCTAGGAACATCGATATCAATGAGGTAATGATCGTCGTGCTCACTAATATCGGCTTTCATAATTTCACCACGATGCATTTCGTGTGGTTCCATTAAGAAGAAGTCATCAAAGAAAGGATCGAAAAGTGAATAATCATCGCGATTTGTTAAACCATATTTTCTAGTCATAATTTATATCCTCCTATTAACCATTTAGCACTCGACATATCTAAGTGCTAACTATATTATAGGACTTTTTAGCAGTCTGTCAATAGGAGTGCTAAAAAATGTTATATATTAAATATATAAAATTAGATTAAAAAATATTTTTATTAATTTTTTTCTCAAAAAAATACTATTCTTCAACCTTGATTGGCTTACTAGAAGTGATTTCGTTTTTTAGATAAAAGATTTTTTGTTGGCGGTGGCGAGCTTGCGCTCCAAAAACTGCTGCCGAAATAATCATTAAAGCAACTCCACAAAACAAACCGACTAAAAATGTAAAGAAGAAGATGCCAGCTAAAATTAATTGAAAGAGCCAAAACATGGCATCATCATTAGCGGCTAAATTGTTGTAATCATTAATATTAGATGAATATTTAACAAAGAAAACGATACTTGATACGAGCCACGCCGCGCATAATAAATAAGTAATTCCAAAGATGATGGTCATCATTAAGCCGGCGCTAAAAAATTTTTTTCTTCGTCCTTTAATATCGTTTAACTCTATCTCTAAATATTCAATATGATTTGTAAAGTCTTTTGTCATCGCTAAAATAGTAGCATACATTCATCTAATTATCTAATAAAAGATGAGGAAAATGATTTTCTTTTCATTAATTCGGTTTGCTTTATAACGTTTATAAAGGATTTATCAATAAAAATAGCATCTTTTATGAAATTGGAGTTACCAAAAATGAATCAAACATCATCAAGGATTATTCTAACAACTTAAAAAAACGAAGAAGAATTTTTTAAAACTATTCAACCATATTTCTAGCGGCGGGGCACTAAATTAGGCATCGAACGAAATATGCCTTTAATTAAGGATTTATTGGTGAGTAGCGGAGAAGATTTAGAGAAATTTCTCAAAAAAGAATTCGATTTAGTCATTTTAATTAAAGAAGGTTTATTTAAAAGAAAATATCGTCCTTTAGTCGCCTTTGAAATTGATGGTGGTGAATATATTGGTTCGAAAAAGCAAGCCTAATCTCGACTGCCAAAAAGAAGAAATTTGTCGTTTTTATGGCTTGAAATTAATTCGCATTGCGAATTCTTTATTAAAGGATTATGAAGCGATTATATCTTTATTTGAATTTGGCACGCAGGATTTAACTAATTTAGATCAAGCTTATCAAGAAACAAATCTATTCATTGAAGAAGAAAATGATTAAATTTGGCTTTATTTTTAATATTTAATTATTCGCTATTTATTTTTAAAATAAATGTTATTAATATAAAAGTATGAAAATCAATAAAAAAATATTAGATAAAGTCGAACTTGTCGAGGTGGAAGTCTCGGATCATTTCAAAGTTACCTTATGTAGTTTTGGTGCCTCGGTTTATAGCATTTATTACCACGATCATTTAATGAATATTACTCCTAAAGAATTGAAAGAATTTTATTTATCAAATAAATATTTTGGCAAAACTTTAGGTCCGACAGCGGGTCGCGTTGCTAATGGCGAATTTCAAATGGATGATGTTGTCTATCATCTTGATAAAAATGAGCACGGTATCACCTCTTTGCATGGCGGCAACCATTCCTTAAGTTTCACTAACTTTGTTAGTGAGATTAAATTAGGAGAAAAAGATGCTGCGGTTTCTTTTAGATGCCTTCGTCACGATAAAGACGGTGGTTATCCTGGAGAAGTGAACTTTGAAATTCAATATTTATTCGAAACCGGAAAAGATGAATTTACCATCCGCTTTTTAGCTAACACTAACGATAAGTCATTCGTCAATTTAGCTAACCACCTCTATTTTAATTTAGGAGAAGAAGATGCTGGTGAATTATATTTAAAACTTCGCTCGCATTATTATATGGCGATGAATGACGATTTAATTCCTTTAGAAAAGAAAAGAGTCACTAAGCCATTCAATTTCATTTTCAAAAAACAAATTAAAAAAGATGTC
>CASFSG010000006.1 GCA_949297305.1 uncultured bacterium | reverse complement strand
ATCATGGCGTCAAATTCTCCTATGCCCTAGATAATAAAGGAAGAAAGATTTCGACAAAGTTAAACGACGTTGAACTTGTCAAGACTAAGTACGAAGACAACTACTCTGACGAGACCGTCACTAATGGGCAAAAGGTCACCGCCACATTCGCTGATGGCTTTGAATCCGTAACCGTTACCGACAAAGATGGCGACTTGATCTCAACAACCACAAACGATGGCGATTACATCGTCTATGAATATGATGACAGGGATCGCTTGGTCAAAGTCGATAGAAATTCCGGTGAGGAAACTGTAACCACTACCTACAACGTCGAAGACCAAATCGTCTCCAACGAATACGCGTTCGATGGAATTGCGACTCGAGAGGACATTACTTACGATGATCATGGAAGAGTGGCCACTAAGTCCGAGACCGATGGAAGCATCGTCACGACTACGGCATTCGAATACGTCGAAGGCAAAGAGGATCAAATCAAAGCAGTTTCTATTGGCGAAAACAAGCAGAGTTTCGAATACGATGCTTTAGGCCGAGTCACGAGAAAAGCGCTTCTTGATGGTGAACGTCCTCTCGTCGACGAAAGCATTGAATATCTTAGATATGGTGAAAACTCTCTCGACCTTGTCAAGGAACACGACGTTCGCATCGGAGGCGTCATCAGCGATACCACCGAATACGAATACGATGTATCTGGTAACATTGTCTCTATTAAGAGAGATGAATCTGAAACCCGTTATCAATATGATGAACTTGGAAGGCTCATTAGGGAGGACAATCCTTTCTTAGATAAGACGGTTGTCTACAAGTATGATGCCGGCGGAAATATCTTGCTCAAGAAGGAATACAAATACTCCCTTGAAGAAACGCTCTATTCCCCAACTATCACTTCCTACACCTATACATCTAAAGGCAACAAGGATCATCTCATCAACTTCAATGGTGAGGCAATCTCCTACGATATCATGGGTAGACCTACTTCCATCGGAAGCCATAGCTTGATCTGGAATAAGAAAGGCAAGCTTGTTGGATACGATGATATAGCCTATACCTATGGCTTAAATGGTATTAGAACGAGTAAAACTGTTAATGGAGTCAAGACTACTTACTCCATTCTCAACGACAAGATCCTCGCAGAAAGATCCGATGGCAAGGAAATTGTCTATCGTTATTCTTCTGATAAACTCATTGGTTTTGCTTTCAATGGTGTCGAATACATCTATGAAAGAAACATTCAAGGCGATGTCGTGAGAATCTATCAAAAAGACGACCTTACCCCTGTTGCGGAATACCGTTACGATGCTTACGGCAACAATGAGATCATAAACCATACTGAGGAGAAAATTGGCGACATCAACCCATTCAGATATCGTGGCTACTACTTCGATTCTGAGACTGGTTGGTACTACCTAAATGCCAGATACTACTCCCCCGCTATGTGCAGATTCATCTCTCCTGATGAACTATCTATCCTTGATGAAACAAAGTCTCAAGTTAATGGATTGAATCTCTACATATACTGTGGAGATAACCCAGTGATGAATATTGATCCTTCAGGTCATTTTATATTCTCTTTATTGGCAGTTGTAATTGGGGCAGCAATAGGTGCTACAGTAAGTGCAGCTACAAATATTGTGTCTCAAGGAATTCAAAATGGTTGGGAAAATATAAATTGGGGAGAAGTTGCTCTTAGCGCTGTCATTGGTGGAATTGGCGGTGCATTTGGTGCCACAGGAATTGGCTTAGGAGGACAAGTTCTCATTAATGCAGGTTTATCAGCTGTTCAAAGCATAGGAACTGATATCATTAACGGAAATCCTATAAATTGGAACAATGCATTTGATTCTGCATTGTTAGGTGCAATAAGTGGATTTCTTGGTGGAGGAGGGGCACAAACTTCAAAGTCAATGACAAGTACACTATTCAAAACGATGCCATTTAAATCGTCAAGTGTAGTAAAAAATACAATAAGTAAATTCTTTATGAAAGGAATTTCCTTAAGAGGAGTTCAAGGTACGATGAATCTATTCCTTAAAAGTGCAACCGTATCTTTTGCCAAAGCTCTTAAAAATACTGCTATTAAAAACGTATTGATGGGGAGCTGGATAACGGTATTAACTACTGTCGGTTCAGAAGTGTTGTCTCCATATATGTAAACAAATAAAGGCTGTCAAAACAATTAATGTAAGTTGTGGCGACAGCCTTTTTTATACCTTTTAATCTTTAACCTAGTAATTAATTCTCGTATTTGAATAGTCTACTTTTAATTAGTCAGTTCATTAAAGTAGAGAAAAAACAATTTTTTATGTTAGATATCTAAGTCATTGCAACTAAACATAATAAAAACGATAAAAACTTAATATCTTTACTTCTAAAACTATGAATATATATATATAATTGTATATATGACATTTTTGATTTTACATATTATACTTGTTCTGTATTCATTGTGTAGTTTCTTAATTCCTCCAGGACGACGCATCTTTAATATCAAAGACTCAGACCTACTTTTTAAAACATATATGATTAAACCAAATAGCTGGCTTCATTTTCTTTTTTTAAAGAAAAACCGTTACAAAAACTTCCTTCACATAAAACAAAATGCTGTTATTGTATTAAGTTTTTGGATCTATTTCCTTATTAATTCAGTGATTTGCTCTTTTATTATGTATTTCGAGTTAAATGACATTTTTTATCTAACCTTAAATATCATTAGTGGTATTTTGATGGGAATTTATGTCTCAATAGTGATTATCACCAAGTGCATCCTTTCTAAACAAAGTAATGAATTATTTGAAAGACAAAGCAAACTGAGCCAAAAAGACCATGATGATTTAGAAAAAGAAATACTGCATTTAGTTCCTCATTTCTATGATTCTTTACCTAAATTTAATAAGTAAATAGACCGCCCAACCCTACTATCGCTAATAGGATCAAGCGGTCTTTTATTATGCTTTGGTAGATACGTTCTTAAGTGTGTTTATGCTCGCCTCAATCTGGGTATTGATCCAGGTATCGACATCACCAAAGTTCTTGTTGATGTATTCCTTGATGTCTTCGCTCAGCTGAGAAAGAACAATGTCTTTAGCCTTATTAAGAGCGATAAGTTGAGCGTCTTTATTGAAACTTCCCTCTTTCTTTAAAGCTTCAACATAGGTTTGAAACACGCATTTAACTGCATCCAAAACAATTGTGGTTGCTTCGGTTATATATTTCGAGGTCTTTTCGTTATCGATCTTACTAGAGATCCATTTGATTAGTTTAGATCCAAGCAAAGTGATAAGCGGAATGATGACCGCAGTTACGACGCAGCTTAAGACATTCAAAAGTATTTCATTCATGGTTTTGTCCTCCTTTTATTTCTTCGTGCAATTCCGTGATTCTTTTATGAGCGTTCTTGGTGCTTTCCTCTACTTTCACAAGTCTATTAGAAAGGTCGGTATATCTTTCCTCTAGGTGGTTTAATGACTTCTCAATTCTATCAATAGAAGATTTGATATATCCGATTTCACTTAGCATCACGCCTTCGTTCTTCCCTGCGTCCTTATGATCCCTCTTGTCGTTCCTTCTAAAGGCAAGAAAGGCAAAGACGATGGAAGACAAAGTCCCTAGAACGCTTATTATCGTTAAAGCAATAGATGAGCTATCCATCCTTCATCCCCTCCTTTATCTCGTATATTTCGTTTAGGTATCTTTCTATCTTCCCGAAGTATAGTTTTTGTTTTTCCTTGTCCTCGTAGTTCAGCTTGAAGTCTATCTCCTCATCAAAATAGGACTTAGGGACATCGAGCGTGAACTTTCCTGTCTTCTTATAGTTTTCAAGCTGTCCTCTCATTCTTATCACGTGATAGAACTTCTTCCCAATATAGCTGCTCCCGTTAAGGCAAAAACCGAAATATTCATAGAAATTAGAAAGAAAACCTTTCAGAACCTCATTTATTTTGAAGTTTTTGTATTCTTCGTACTCTTTTTGATATTTGGGGTTTAGATAAACAAGAGTATCGGGCAAGGCCAAATAATCATCGATGAAGCACTTCTTGTAGATCGAAAGCTTGTTCTTGGGATTAACCCTCTCAAGCATCACTTTCTTTCCATAGCAAAACGCGTCCATCCCGTAGATATCGACCTTGAAGGCATTGTCCGTTCCATCGACAAATACGTTGATGTCATAGTCGCTTACGTTTGCGACGAAAGTCCCATAGGCGATGCTCCCGCCAAGATATATGAACATCACTTCCATGCCTTTCAGCGTTTCAAGGATGGTTCTTGTTATTCTTTCCTTGTCGATGGTCTTGATTATCGTTTCCCTTCTTAAAATCATCTCCTTAAGCATCTTCGCTATCCTCCAATCCGATGACGTTATCCTTCAGCCACTTGTATCCGGCCTTAAAGACGTCGCCAACTAAAAAAGGCTCATAATCTTCTTTTGGAACGAGGATGTCGATCGCGTCTATCGGATCGCAGCCCTTATCCCTTGCTTCCTTGGAGATGTATGAACTCACGCAGATTATTACTTCCTTATCTATGGCGTTAAGCGATATGTTGGTTATTCGGTGGTAACTCGGCTTTATGCCATAGCTACTAGCTAGCTCTTTCACTAATGCCATAAGTTACCTCGTGGTGTTACCGCTGCTTGAAGAGGAGCTGGACAAAGTATTCGTGTTGATGCACATTATCCCCTTCGTGCAACGGACATAGAGTTTTCCTGTTGAGTAGTCGACCGCCAATTCGCCATATTTGCTTAACTTCGATGTGGTAGGAATTGTCGTTCCCCTTTTGATAAGAATCGTCGCCATCAGTAAGTCCCTCCGTCTATCGTTGAAGTTGGAGTTAAAACCTTTGATTTATCGATGCCTATCTCGAATTGCTTTAATGGACCATCGTAAACTTCGGTAATCGTATATCGCATCAAGATACCGCCTTGGACGGTGTTGCTATCGAAGTTGCTGGCGTTATTTTCCCAAAGGCTCGCCCTCGACTCAACGAGCTCAGACATATAAAGAGCCTCGAGTTTGTTTCTATCGTTTACGCTCAAGTGAACATCAGCATCGTTTTTATGGGTGTTAAAAGTTGATGTTGAAACGCCTCCTAGTTCACTTAGAGTTATATTAACCGCGCCGGTCTTGCCGTTTACTGAAGTGACCTTATCCGTTGGGGTCTTGAGTTCCTGCCAATTGGATAAAGTTGAGTATGGATCGGCTTTTAAGATATAGGATTTAGATACATCGTTCCTGACGCAGATATCGCCTATCTCGGCTTGGCTGAGTTTTAGCATTTCGGCTTCGCTATTTACGACAAAGGTGTTGGTGATGGCGATTTGAGGGATGATGGAGTTATTGAGTTTTCCGTCGCTATTGATGACGGGGATGTTGCCTGCCCCGCTTCCGACGTTATATCTGCTCGCACTTCCCAGCTTCAATTCATCTATCTTGTCGTTGAGAACTGCGGTTAAATTGCCGCTACTTACAAACTCTAAATAATCACTTATAGATAATGGATTGCTGCTAGAGCCGGTCTTATTGGCTTTGGCGATATAAAGATTGCCTCCGTTCAAATCGATGAGTGGCTCGCCTTGCTTGATGGTTCCACTTGTCCCGGTAAGAGGCCCGCTCCCGCTGGTTGTCTTTCTTCTAAGTTGTATCGTTGCCATGATTCATTTCCTCCTTTAGTAATAGCAATAGATCCTTTTCAGGGTGTGGCTTGATGAGCCAAGCTCGATGTATAAGTCGTTTCCGCTTCGTTCGATATAGCCTTGGTAATTCGTGCCTAGGTAGTTATAGGTGAAGGTTATCATCGTAGTCCCCTTTATCAGGTCCAGGGAAACCGAGAATATGTTGTTGCAGCAGGCAAACATCACGATCACCGCCTTTTTGCTCATCATGTCCTTGATTGAGAACTTGTATGTCGAATCGGTCTTAGAAGGATATGAATAGGCTTCGTATTCCATCCCGTGCTGCTTTGAGTTTATCGTGTCGTTCACGGTCGCGATGTCGTATTTGAAAAGCTGTTGAAGGTTCTGGTCTGCCGTGATTCTTTCATCCCTATCCGTCTTGATGTAAGTGATGACGTCCCTATCCAAGACCAATGAGGTCGTGGTCTTGGAATAACCGACCATAGGAAACTCGAATACGCCGTCTTCGCTAAGCAGATTAGCTTGAGATAAACTAGGATAATTCGAACTCGTCCCTTCTTTGCTAGTTAAAGTAACCTCATTGTTTATGGTATCGACTTTCAAAATCACGTAGCCCTTGCATGTTTTGTTTAAGCTAATCGAAATCGAAGTCCCGTTATCGATATAGATCCTTCTTCCATAGATTGAGACAAATCCGTCTTTGAAAGTGATTGTTCCATTGATTGAAGTCGCCTCACACTTATTTCCCAGATCATAAAAGATGCCGTTAATCTTGTTCGTCAGATACCAATTGAAGTAGGCATCGTCTTTTGCGGTGTTTAGCGCTTCGTCAAAAGTAAGTTTTTTAATTGCCATCAGTACATTCCTCCATCTAAGTTCGTTAGGTTGGTCGAGACGTTGATTGTCGATTTATTGTCCCCGCCTTTGTTCATCATCTTTATCTTGTCCGTCAGTGAGTTCCTTTGCTCTCCTAAAGTCAAAGTGGCTTCATTAAACGTGTTCTTGTATTTGATTTGGGTAAGCATCGTCGTATAGGTCTTCTTAGGAGCGTAAAACTCGATGAAATAGCCAACGAAGATGTTCCCCAAAGGAACAAAGACATTATTAGTGACATCCAAAGTAAAGGTTATCTGGTGATCGTCCGTCGATTTGATCATCTGCTCCTGAGCTTTCGTGATTAAGTTATCGAAGTCCTTATCGGAGTAATAGGCGCTATATAGGGAGACGTAGCTATACCTCCTTGGGTCGCCTTTTTCTTGAGTTACTGTTCCATCGGTAAGAAGATAAAACTCGACTTCCTTCTTATGCTCCTCGTTTTCCTCCTTCGGATAGAAGATGCATTTGTTTATGACCTTCTCATCGCTTTCCTTAATGGTGAGGTCCGATATCGCCTTGAGGTCATGACGGAGCTTCACGAGGTGCGTCTCTTCCTCTATTACAATCTCGATGTTGGAGAACCTGCCCCTAATGAAATTGATTTGATATTTAATGACCACTCCATAGGTCTTGGTTATCATCTCAATCAGGTCCTCGATGTTTATAAGGGTATCCGCATCATAGTTTAAGTTACCCTCAACTATCGAATGGGTGGTAACCTTCAGATACTTGAGGTTCTGCTTGTCATCGCTATTGTTGACGAAGGCTTTCTTGATGATAGAAGCCAAGAGTTCGCATACGTCACCGCTAAAGCTCGCGATGGGAACCTTGATGTTGAAGATTTCTTTAAAGTCATTGAGCTGAACTTTACTAGTCTTATCGTCATTAAGGGTGATAGATTGGACTATCCCGATATAGGAAAGGTTACCTTCCTTCATGACGGCGATATCGCCAATGCCTGCCTTTATCTCTTCTTTATTTACTTTGAAGTTCGATTTCTGCTTAACGACGCTATCGAGGATTATCTCGAATTCGTTTGAGACATAGGCGTTATCTTTATATTTGAGCGTCGTCCTATCTAAAAATATAAGTTTCATGTCTAATTACCTAAATATCCTTCCACCATAGTGATCGAGCACTTTGGATTTGATTGAGTGTTTGGAACAAACATCAATGTGTATGTCCCATGTTCCAAAAAGATGAAATTGTCCTTCGAGAAGTCTTGGTATTCATAGGCGTCGATAACGCTTCCCTTTTCCTCTATCGTTATCGATTGACGGGTTGGGAAGGCATCGACCGTTATCTTGCAGTCGGTGGACTCGTAATAGATTTTCAATCTAGATACCTCTTCCTCGCCTTTCGTGACGATTATCTCGGGATTGGAGACGTTCCCTTCAATCGTTATCTTTAGAGGCGCTTTCGCGTAGCCGTTGTTGGTAAGCTCCATCTTCCCCTTGCTCGACTTCGAGTAGGTATAAGGGTATTTGAAAGGATAGATTTTCCCTGTTTGGGCTACGTTTATTACGACTTCTCTTATGACGCCCTTATACCAATAGGAGAGCCTTTTTAGTTTTAGTTCACTGGTCAAAGTCCCTCCACTTATCTCAGTCTTAGAAAGAGACTCAACTTCAACATAGGTGTACTTGGTCTCGTCGCTCGTGTAATAAAGAAGCAGCTCCTTAGAACCCTCTAAAAATGACAAAAACCCTTTAAAACCGCGATATTTTTCAAGAAATGCTAAATTAAAGACTATGTCTTGAGTAGGTATTTCCTCATCGATTTTCTTATAGATGTTGTCATAGTTGAAATAAGTATTGGTCTTAGTAAATCCTAAGCCTTGAATTGAAGAAATAAGGACCTTTGAAGAATAATCAAAGCTAAACTTCTCACCTTTATCATTAAGTAAATAAAGCTTCCTCATAGGTAACTCCCTCCTAATGCTTCGTTTATCGAATCGACATCAAATTCGCTAGAACTTGTGTTGATTGTGACGTTGTTCGTAGTCTGGTTGTTGACGGTGCTTTGACTATTTTCGTTACTACTTCCTCCTAAGAAAGTATCGCTAAACCAATCGATCGCGCCGTTAACGATATCCATGAGCCAACCGACCGTATGGTCCAAGATCCATTTGATAGCTTCGATGATTGCATTAAGTATCGTGAAGATAGGCTCTAATAATGTATATAAGACCTTCAAGACCGGAGCGATTACGGACTTAATAAGATTTGCCAATATCGTTATCAAAGGCATGAAGGCGTTTAGTATCTGACCTATAACCTGAAGCACAGCCGAAATAGGCATGAGCAAGGCATCCAAAATCGGAGTGAGCAAGTTGATGACGGCCTGCAAGACTTCCATCACCATTTCGATGATTGGCATCAAAGCGTCGCTTATGACCTCCATGATCTCGAATATTGGTTCAAGAAGCTGCATCAAAAGTTCGCCTATCTCTTGAATGATTTCCTTGAACTGCTCGCTTTGGGTCAAAGCCATCACTAAGATTGCGATAAGAGCACCTATTCCTAAGGTAGCAGCACTTATTCCTGCCCCTGCAAAATACCCACTAGTGCCTGTTGCCGTCAAAGCAGCCGAGAGTCCTTTAACGATAGGAACCACGGTCGTGATTATCTTTATCGCAGGTCCGATTGCTGCTACCAAACCCAAAACAACAAGGATGGTCTTCTTTTTCGTATCGTTCATGTTGGAGAGCTTGTTCGCCCATTCGCTAATCTTAGGGATGATAGAGTCTTTAAGAGTGGTCAAGAACTCAGTCATGATGGGAAGCAAGATCTGGGCAAGTTCTACCCCTAAGGTTTGAAGCTGTTGTTTAACTTTATCTAATTCATCATTAAATTTAGCCGAGCTTTCCACTTCCTCTTCGGTGATGAACCCTAGTTCCTCACATTCGTTTTTGAAGTTATTTATTTCGCTAGATGATGCGCTTAAAAGTTGTTGAAGGTCGGTTCCTATCTTTTCGCCAAATATCTCGTTGGCAAGACCTACCCTTAATGTTTCATCTTCGACATTTGCTAAAGCGTTCCTTATTCTTTCGAATGCCGCGTCTGCGCTAAGTCCGTTTAGTGATTCATAGCTTATCCCAAGTGTATCCAAAGCCGTGACGCATCCAGGAATATTGCCTTTGGAGATCTCGCCCAAGATGTTATTGGTCTTGGTGAGGGCTTTTAGCATCACATCGTTTTCGACCGCGAATACCTTAGCCACATAGTTCCACTTCTGAAGCGATTCGACCGATATCCCTATTTTACTTGCGATGTCTCCAAGTTCATCGGCCGTGGCTGCGCTTTTAACGCTTAAAGCCGTAAGAGCGGATACTGCACCTAAAATCGGAGCGGTCACATACTTAGTTAAATTTGAGCCGACTTTGCTTAGCTTAGATAAGTCGATACTTCCTAGACTATCAATCTTCTCGTCGGTTTCCTTTATCTGCTTGTTGAGCTTTGCGACGTCTGCTTCTGCGTATTGGACGTTCCTCCTAAGCTGGTTGAATTCCTTTTCAGATATCTCGCCGAGTTCCAAAGCGGTCCTTGCCTTTTCTAGTTGTTCCTTAAGGTTCTCAAGTTTCTTCTTGGTGTCCTCAAGTATGCCGTTTAGCGCTTCCTGCTTCTTCTTCCATAAGTCGAGATTACTTGAATCATAGCGAAGGGAGGCATTGATGGACTTCAGGTCCTTTTGCTGCTCTTTGAGATTAGCCTTTATGTTATTGAGTTCGTTTTGCAGGTCTTTCCCGTCAAGCGTTAGTTTGATGTTTAGGCCCCTTACCGTTTCAGCCATTATTTGCCTCCTTTCCTCACATGAAAAACGTATCGATGTCTGATTGCGTGGCGCTTCTTCCTTCGCTTCCCTTATAGAGCTCTTTTTCTATCTCTATGAGCTCGATATAAGTTGCGATATCAAAGTGCCTGCTATCCTCAATCGACAGGTTAAGTTTCCCTAAATTGAATATGATGTTCGCGCTGAAGCTATGTTTATTCGCGAAACGTCTCCTCTTTCTTCTCTCCTGCCTTCGTATCGGTCTTAAGTAGTTCGACTATCGCGTTAGAAAGTTTGTTGAGAGTCGTTTCGTCGCTCAGCACGGAAAGGTCAAATCCATCCAAAAAGCCTCTAAAAGTCTCATTTTCTTTAGGATTACTTAAAACAAAGACGATCCTGAATATGACCTCCAAGACCTCCGTGATGTTTTCTTCCTTGGTGTTTTCAAGTTTCTTGATGTCGTTAAATAGCTCGCTCCCGAAGCGGTTTTTATAATTAATCAAAGAATACAAAGAGCTTCTTAGGATGAGCGTCTTGTTTCCGATTGTTACTTCTTTTTCCATACTTTATCCCTCGATAGTTGGAAGGGTGACCGCATCGAAGAAGGTGTCGTAATTGGTATCGCCCTTAGATGCAATGACCCTTATTACTTCCTTGTCGTTTATCTCAATCGGTCTAGCGGTAATCGTAAGAGACACGCTATTGGCCTCAATCGAGTCTGCTTTTGATTTGGTAGCTTGCCCTACAGGCGTAGCCGTGCAAAGGAAATACCAAACCCTGCGAGCCTTGGTGTCACCTTGTATCTCATAGCCCAAAGCAAAGGTCTTGACCTCGGCATTGGTGACTTCGATGAGATTCTTGTTCTTATCCTCGATGTAGCCGAAGATGTCCTTCTTGAATTCGTCGCTAAGTTCGGTGAGCTTAAGCGTGATCGTCTGCCCGGAATTGGAGACAAGGGTATGAAGAATCTTATCATCGGCATATACTTGGCTAGTTCCGCCTACGAGTTCACTAGAAAACTCCTGCGCGCCAATAAGCTCTTTAGGCGTATCAAAGCTCCAGTTATCTTCAGTAAAGGTGGCAAGAGCATAATGGACGTTTCTAAGTCCAAAAGTAATCTTATTTGACATTTTTTATTTCCTCCGTTCTTATTTCGTAAATGACAGTTATTGTTTTGTTTTCGTTTAAATATTCGCTTGTAAGAGTAAAAGGCAATTCGAAGCCAGTTAAAGTTTCTTCAAGTTTCTTAGAATAGGCGTCCATCTCCTTAGAGTCTTTAGTAATGAGGTTAATTTGAAAGGTAGTCGCTCTTAAATTGCTCTTATCATCAGAATAAGTGTTGAAGACGCTATTTACCCTAGAAAAGACGATGATCGGCGTTTTAAGTTCCGTCACATCGCTAGGCTCATAAATAAGGTGATAGCTAGGCGCAACTTTATCTAGGATTTCCTTAAGTTTTGTCAGCTCCATTTTTAATCGCCTCCTTTATCCTTTCTTCCATCTTGGGAGCTTCCTTATCGTAGCTTGGCCTTAAGAAGGGTCTAGCGCTCACAAACTTCCCACTTCGATGGATAAAGCCGAATTCAATAAGATGGACCAGCCTTCCTTTGGTTTCGGAGTAGATAGTCACGCTTTTGTTGACTTTATTTCCTTCTTTTAAATAGACAAAGCTATCCTTAAGGTGCTTATCGCTTTTCCCAACTGGAGCCGTGCTTTTGATGTCGGTTATTATGTCTTTGGCAGTATCAACCATGATGTCTTCCATCTCCTTATCGAAATCGAGTGACTTCTCTATCATCCTCGATATCTCCAAGGCAAAATCGTCTAGACCAGCCATCCTTCCACCTCACTTAATTTGCTATCTTCCAAAGTAAGCTCTAAAAGATGGGAAATTAGATAAGTCCTAACCACCTTATAGATTTTCTTTTCGATTGAGACGTATCGCTCACCCTTATAGAGAAAATTGTTGACTCTAATTACCCTAGTAACCTTATAGCCACTTCTACTGGCTTCATAAAATTCATTTCTTGAGACACTTACCTCGCTTGATAAGACTTCATTCCTTTTCACAACTTTGAACTTCTGATTCCCGTAGCCATCGACTTCTTCCTTGACTTCTAAAAGAGCGACCTTCAAACAGAATGCGTTATTCATTTTTGGTTAATGCTATCTGCTTCAAAAGAAAGTCGAAATGCTTAGGTAGCTCCTTTAAGCTTCCATCACTTTTGAAGCCAAAGGAAGCCGTGACGTAAAGCAAGATGAAAGAAGAGACTAAGGAGTCCTTCCCGTCTTCTAGGTACTTTTCAGCCACTCCAGAAGACCTAAGCAGACCCTTGGCCCCTTCGATCAAAGAAATCAGTTCATTATCAACTTCGGTATTGTTTAAAGGTATCCCAAGACTCGTTTTAATGACATCAAGTATCATTATTTAGAACTTTGGGTTTGAGCAGTCGATGATGCTGCCTTGCCCTTTTTAACTCTTACGAATCCTTTATAACCGACGACATTTCCGCCAGTGAAGACGCTAGCCTTATAGCAGATGATGCCGTCCTTGAATTTGTAGTCGGTGCTCTTCCCGATCTCGACGTTAGAGAAGATAGGCACTTCATAGTTAAGCAGAGAACCATAAGCGATGGAATAGGTTCCTTCGCTAGTGGATGGATCGCTTAACGCAGGACAGTTGCCATTGAGAATATAAGGGATGCCGTCGATTGTTTGGTTGACGTAATCGATAGCGTGGACCTTTCTTCCTTCAGGCGTTCTAAGTTTGGCAAAGGCTCTAAGGTCGTTTTTGTTGATGATTAAGCAAGCACCGTTTTCGATTGCTTCCTCACCGCCATAGGCAAAGACGATGTCATCAAGGGTGTTTTCATCGATTGCAACAATCTCCAAGTCCTTATTGTCCTTAAGGGCATCGGCTTTATCGCTGAAGATACCAGTGAAGTTATTAGTGATTCCATCGCCTTTAAGGATTTGTTCAGAGATCTTCTTTCTTAAAGACACATTGATGTTTTTAAGGACCTCCGCTTGATAGTTGATGGCAGGAAGCTTCTCTAACTCCTCAGTGATTTCGGTATAAGCCGTGATCTTGACCTTAGGAATAGTTACATAGCCATAGGTAGGCTCGGTTTCAGTATAACTTCCACCTTCTACAGTGTTTCCTGCAACGCCGTATGATTTTACAAACGATTTGGTGTAGGTTTCCCCACCATTAAGATTGATGGTATGGACCCTATCGACGAGCTCGCTATAAGGCTTAAATGGATAAGGAGTCAAATTGGCATCGACGTGCTCTGGGAGCAAGATTTCTTCACTAGATACCTTGATGGTTCTGTTTTCCAAGAGATCCATGCCGCGTTTTTCCAAAATTTCCTTTGAATCTGCATTGTTTTTAATAGAGACAACAGGGATTTCGGTCATCTTGTTAAGATTCATTTTCTTTTCGATCATCATCCTTTCTTCTTGAAGCTCGTTGGTTTCCTTTTCCATTTCCTCAAGCTTCGCCATGTCGGTTTCCTTGTCGACCATGCCCCTGATCTCGTTGAGGCGGTCTTCGATTTCTTTCTTTCTTAAAACTAAGTTCATTTCTATTTACCTCCGATTTTTAGTTTTAGATTTATCTTTCGCCTTATGAGTTCCTTCATCTTCTTTTCTTCTTCCAAATCCATGGCCCTCAATTCCGACTCCACGAAATCAAGGGAACGAGAATAGATGGAAGTCCCTTCATAAGCTGGAAGATCTACGATAGATACGTCGTATAACCTTTCGATCGACGTGATCTTTCTAAGCGGTATCTCTCCGCTTCTATCCCATTCCTGGGACTTGACAGTAAAAGCAAAGGACATCTTATCCAAGAGCCCGTTTTGGACCATTTTGTAGATGTCCTTGTTGGTTTGGGTATCGAGCAATTCCGCTCTTATCTTTAAGCCATGTTCATCAACTTCTAGCTTAAGCGAGCCGTTTTTCGTTCTGGCAATAACCAAGAAGTTATCCATGTGGTTGTATTTAAGCGGAACGTCTTTCATCGATGTGTCTTTAAGGGCATTATTCATGATTATTTCCCTGAATCCTCGCTTAGAATCACCGATTAAGGTTTCCTCATTGAACACAATCGCATAGCCTTCTAAGACCATCTTGTCTACGTCATTATTCGTTAGGTTCAAAGTCGCCGTTCGTATTTCCTTTATCATTGTTGTTTTCCTCCTTTTCTTCGCCAACTTGGTATTTGTTTGCCTTATCGCTATCGACAAAATTAAGGGATTGAAGTCTTTTGTTTCCTCCTTCTATAGGTTCAAGGCCAAGTAGTCCCCTGCATTCGTTTATAGACATAAGGCCAAGTGACATGAGTTTTTCTATCGCGCTTACTTTTGTCGTCCAGCTTGCGTATTGGAGCCTTTCGGAATAGAAGATTATCTCCGCGCCGCTTTTAAGTTCGTTGTCGGTAAGTAGTCCCAAGGAAAAAGCCTCGCTAAGCTGAATGGCTAGTGGCTCGATGGTCGTTTCATAAAACGCGTTGAATTCGTTCTCGTTATAGGAATTGTTAAATACCGGGATGCTTACTCCGAAGTAATCCAAAATCTTTGACTGAATAAAGTTGAGTGTATCTTTATCGACTAGTTTCGGATCCAAAGACAACGGCTGGTATTCGCTCTTCAGGTCCATTGGAACGATTGAAGACTTGTTCTTTGACGAACCTTCAATAGCCATATTAAAAGCCTCAACTGCTTTGTTTCTATCTTCTTCTTTAAGCAAGCCATTAAGTTTAAGAATGCCTTTTATTTGGAATGAACTAAAGACTGCTTTTTCCACTCCTTGAAGAAGGGCATCATTTATCCCTAAAGTCTTTAACAACGCTTCATGACTTGATTTGCTTCCACTTCCTCCGAAGATGTCGTTACTCATATAAAACCTACGTAGGTGAATGACGTTCTCTTTGGGAAGGATAAAAGACTCACCACTTTCAAAATAGAACTTCAGATAATAGGTTTCAGACTTATCAACTATCGGTTCGACGATTATCGGATTAAGCGGATACAAGGCTTTTAGTTCCAAAGTCTCCCTATCGTAAAGCGGATAAACAAACGCATTGTCATTTAATAAGAGCAACGAGACCACCTTATAGATGAACTGATAAGGCGTCATGTATTCATTAGGCTTTGACTTCAACAAAAAAGAGAGGCTTTTGTTCCTCTCCGTGATGATTCCGTCTTCGCTTCTTTTGATGCATCTGCCTTTAAGCTTTGCACACTGACTTGCTATCCTATCAATGCATATTAGAACAACATCTGAATTAGTAATCTTTCCTCCGAATGGTGTCAAAGGAAGAGCGATATCATTAATCAAACCTATAGCATCAAAATTCTCTAATTTCTTCTTTTTTCTTTTAAAAATCACACAGAAACTCCTCCTTTTTCTAAATTCGAGCAAAAGAAAAGAGCCCGATTAAGAGCTCCAATAAATTGCTAAGTACAATGTTTGAATTATTGATTTAATAAACTATAAGTTGAATTAACAAGTTTCAAGAATTCATCAACAAAACTAAATCTACCATCCAATGTGTTATACAATGATGTAGCTTGCTCATCGAGATAATCTTCAGTTACATTATCAGCGCTTGATGGGTCCTGAATACCATATACATAGCTGCTATCAACAGGATAAGCTAAATCACATGGAGGAATCATATAATCGATTTGATATAAATAAGCAATACTATTTAAAGCAACAATTTCTGCATCTGGAAGCTTGACTCCTTGAAAAGCATATGTACCACCAAAATTCACATTGCTTACAGCTTCATCAATGTCAAAATTAAAAGTTACATTCCACTGATATGTATAGGCAACCACTCTATTTCCAATTTCTAAATTCTCATAGTCATATCTGTTGTAATTAAGAACGAATTTATCTAATTCAGGCAAAATATAAAGTTCAGACATATAGAATAGATTGCCATTAGAAAAGTTCCTTCCGTCATAGTATTTATAGCAATAAGTTGCTCCGTACTCGCCCATAACAAACCATTCGTCATCGTAATAACCCAATTCTTCATAATTATATTTACGTACCCTAGGCCACGTATCATCCTCTAAATGAGCATCGCAATAGTTAATTATCTCATCCATTGAAACTCCCTTTGCAAAGGTCAAATCATTAGTAGATACATATTGTTCCCTTAATGGATATTGATCTTCTTCCACAGTTGAACCGCCACTATTATTTTCAGAGCTAGATGAATTTGAATTATTTTTGCTTTCGCCACACCCTACTAAAGATAAGCTTAACAATAAGCAAACTCCGAGTATTGATTTCTTCATAAACTAAACCTCATTTTTTATATACAGTACTTATTTTACCCCCCCCCGCAAAAGTCAAGAGTTTCGATAAAATGCGACTATTTAACCATCGATTCATAATCTAGCTTGTATCTAGTAAGCGTCGCATAAGCGATAATCGTGGCCACTGTTCCATCAATTCTTTTTAGCCTTGAATTTAGCCTCGATGGTTGGATGTTCCCGTTCACATCAACTTTGGCTTGGGTATTGGCTAGGCACCATTTGATGATTGGGTTGTTATTGTAATTGAGAGCATGGTTCATTAAATCCGCTTCAAGCTGTTTCATAGGCTCACTAAGCGTATAGACTCCCTGCCTAATCTTTTCCATCTCGAAGCCCATGTCCTCCATTTCCTTGACCCAATCCCGAAGTGCTATTGCGGTGTGCGTATTGCGGTGGTTCGAACTTTTTGAGGTATTTTTGACTATTTTTACTTACTGAGACATGAACCTAAATTTTTAGGATACGTCATAGTGAGCACGAATTGGTAAGATTTGGTAAAAAAAAGAACCTATAATGTTTATTCATTATAGGTGTTCGTCAGAAATGGGGCGGACGATGAGATTCGAACTCACGCATGACCGGTTCACAGCCGGGTGTGTTAACCGCTTCACCACGTCCGCCAGCGAGAAATTATTATAAATAAAAAAAAATTATTGTAAAGAAATACTTCTAAAATATTGTCTTTTTGTTAGAAGATTAACGCATTGTTATAAAATTTTATCTCTGAGTAAATTGATTTTGATTAATAATAAAAACAATATTTAATGATAAATATCATCTTACGAAAATCATTGGCAAGTTATTATATCGTCTACTATTTTTTTCGTATTATTTTCTAAAAAATAAATTTCTTCATTTTTTACCCACTTATCGATAAAGTTTTCCGCATTGTTTTTTTCTCTATCTTTAATTCTTGCTACTTGGGTGTTTTTATCGATTTCAAAGAATAGTTTTAAATCGTAGTAGGGGAGTAATTTTGCATCTAAAGAATATGTTCCTTCGATAATGATTACCTCTTCAACTTTTAATAAACCAGTCGAAATTATTTTTTGCTTTTGGCATGAGAATTTTTGATAATAAACACTTTTAGCCCCGTTTAAAATCGGAGCAATTATTTCTTTAATTAAACGTTGCTCATCAATATTAAATAATCGGCCTTGATTAGAATATTTGGTCTGCTTTTCTTTTTTTAAATAATAATCATCTAAATGAATAATAGTTATGTCAAGATATTTTTTTAGATTGTTTGTTATTGTTGTTTTTCCTGAAAGAGCGTTGCCATCGATTGCAACAATAAACGGTGACTTATCTTTCCTCTTTTTTGAAATTAATTCATAAACTTTTTGAGTTTCAATTTCGATTAAATTATCTTTGTTTTGCATATTTTTCTCTTCTAATTAGATGATTTTTTTCTAAAATCTGTACAATTAAAGGTATTAAAATTAATTGCAATATAATACCTGGAATAGCGTTGAGGAAGGCTCCGCTAAGAAAAGCGGAGAAAGTGAAGCTATTACCTACAATTGATAACTGTAATAATTGGAATAATCCCCATATTCCACGACCGATTATCATTGCACTAATCAAGGCGATATAGGTAGATAGTAAATTTCTCTTTTTAATAAATAAGTAAATAAAACCACTTATCAAACCATAACTTAATAGTTCTACTGACATTGCTGTTGCACTAGGATATAGTAGTGGCATCCCAAAAATAAATGAACGTAATAACGGGGTTAAAAAGCCAATTAATGCCCCATAAAAAGGTCCACAAATAAAACCCGTTAAAAATACTGGTATATGCATTGGACATAACATATTTCCTATTTCGGGTATTTGACCAGTCAAAAATGGCAATAATAAACCTAAAACTAGCATTGCTGAAGAAACAACAATTTGATAAATAATAGTTTTAGTTTTCATTTTTAATCAACATTAATTATTTCGTAATTCGAAGTTCCTAAACCTAATTTTTCACTTGCTTCCACAATGTGAATAGCGTGCCGCGAAGTCATTCTTTCAATTAAATCACCTTTTCCAGGGTCATCGCTATTAATAATGGCATCATAACAAGCTTTATCAACCGCCACCATGTCAGTAGAGGCAAAAATACCAATATCAGCCATCTTTGGTTCCTCTGGATGTGCATCGCAATCGCAATCAACCGAAAGGCGATATGCAACATTGATATATAACATATTCTTTTCACCGACATAATTTCTTATCGCATAGCAAGCATCCGCCATCGATTCAAGAAAATCGTCTTGTTTTATGTCTAAATTCCAACATTCTTTACTAGAAGTTGTCTGTCCTACTGAATGAATATAAGCTTTGCCATGCGTTGAAGCCATTCCAATTGCAATATTCTTTAAAGCTCCGCCCATTCCCGCCATTAAGTGGCCTTTAAAATGAGACAAAATCAAAAACGAGTCATAATTATCTATATTTTTTCCTACAATATTTTTGTCGAGATGAAAAGTGTTTTTCAAAGGAATTTCGATTTCGCCATCTTCATCCATTAAATCAACCTTTGCGACACTTGCAAAATTATGTTCTTTTATCGCTTGCCAATGATCTTTTGGGTCTTCCCTTCGGCCGCCATAAGCTGTGCAGCATTCAACGATCGTACCGTTAAGTTCTTGGCATATATCCGCTAAAATTTCAGGATGTAAATAATTATTACCACCAGGTTCTCCGGTCGAAATTTTAATTCCAACATTTCCTCTTAAAGGATGAGCGAGAACCTTATACATTTTAACGATCGCTTCTTTTGAAATCTCTTTTGTGAAATACACCTTAGCCTTTTCCATGTTTTTCTCCTTTACACCTCATAATTTTAAAACAAATTGACACGGTGTCAAATTATTTATTTAAGAATAATATAAGAATTATGCTATAGTTATGATATGTCGACAAACCAAGTTTTTAACAAGGTTCTTCTAGAACAATTACAAACGAGTAAAGCATATAAAATTAGTAAAGATATCATTTTAATTCTTTTGTCACTAATCATCCCTTTAAGTATGGCTCTCATTTTATTTGCAACGAATAAATTTTATCCCTTTTCTAGTAGTGGTGACACTTTATTAATGATTGATTCACAATCTGAGTACATCGCTTATATGCGTTATTTTAAATCGATATTAGAAAATGACCAAGGATTAATCTATACGCTAGGAAAAGTTTATGGTGGGGATTTTTTATCAATTTACACTTTTTATTTGTCCTCGCCCCTTAATTTTCTAATCGTTTTTTTCCCTTATGAAACATTACCTAACTTCTTTTTATTTTTAACAATTATAAAAATTACTTTAACTGGTCTAACAATGTATTTGTGTTTGCGATTTTCCTATCAGAGGTCGCGACTAATCTATTTACTTTTTTCTACCAGTTATGCTTTTATATCTTATTCTTTCGTTTATTGTTCAAATATTATGTGGTTAGACGGCGTGATGATTTTGCCACTTGTAATCTTAGGAATAAATTTCTTATTTAAGGAAAAACATTATTGGATATATTTTTTATCTTTAGCCTACACTTTAATTTGTGGTTGGTATATCGGAGCGTTCATCTGTCTATTTGTCATCTTTTTTTATGGTTATAAAATGCTTTCGATTTATGGGGAAGCTAGAAGAAATAAAGAACGCTTTAAATGGCAAAAATACTTGTTTACCTTTTTTATTTTTTCTTTAATTGGTGGCTTTTTATCTTCTTTTAATTGGCTAGTGGCTTTTCTTCATTTAAGCGGAACAAAAGCTAGCGGGATGCAAAATATCTTCAATTTGGAATTTTTCGGTTTTGCTAGTTTCTTTGATGGCTTAATTGTTAATGGTTTAGTAAATGCGAGTCAAATTAGAGAATATCGTGGATTTATGACGATGTTTACTTCAATTCCTGTCTTAGTTTATGTTCAATTATTTTTCTTTAATAAAAAATATACTTTGTTTGAACGTTTGTCCTCACTAAGTCTCTTTTTATTATATTTTTTTGCCCTTTCTTTTCGTGGGTTAAATACCTTATTTCATGGCGGCCAAGACCCGACTTGGTTTCCAGCTAGATATTCTTTTATTTTTGGCTTTTTAATTTGTTATTTCGCCTCTAAAGAAAGCGAAGATCTTAAAGCCACGCCTTTATATGGTTTTATTTTACCAACATTAAGTTTAATTATCGTTCCTTTAATCGTTTATCTTGTTCCTTCTTATACGAGCGAAGGCCTCCTTCCTCAAGTTTCTGTTCCGGGATTAGTAATTTATTTTTTCACCTTGTTGTCCCTTTTTATTTATAAACTAGTTACACTTAAAAATTACTACGCGAAATTTTCTCTTAATTTACTTTTAACGCTTACTTTAATTTCTTTATCTAGTTATACCTCATATTTAGGCGCGAGCAATATTATGACAGTCTTTAAAGAAGATCAGATTTTTCAAAATATTGAAACTTATTTTGAAGATGATGCTTATACTCCTTATTTTGATTATATTAAATCGCTAGAAGATAGTAATGATTTTCGCATGGAAAATACTTTCCTGCGTCCAGGAAGTTATAATCGCATCGATAATGAACCACTCTTTTATAATTACAATGGTTTATCGCATTTTTCTAGTTCAGAAAAGAAATCAGTTGAGGAATATCATGAAAAATTAGGTTTTCATTATAATGGCTTCTTTGAAAAGTATGATGGTGGTTCTACTTTAGCAATAAATTCTTTTTTAGGAGTAAAATATCTTCTTGACGATGAAAATTATTATTCGACAAGCAAACCATCATTTTTAAATCAATTAGAATTATTGTCTTTTCCTTCTTATCTTAATGATGAAGCGATGAAATTATATCAAAATCAATATGCTTTACCTTTAGGATTTGCTGTGAGTAAAAATGATTCCGCATTTATTTCCACTTCTTATCAAAACGAGGATGATTTGACATATAATTTAGATCATTTTGAATATCAAAACGCCCTTTTTAGGGCCTTGAATAGTCATTTAAACAAAAACATCTTTACTAAAATTGATATTGGTAAACCATCTTTTAGCGACGATATCAGCGTTAACCGCATCTATAATATCGCTAATCCTTTATCAATGGACGAAAAAGATGTTCGCCAAGAATATTATTTGACGATGCCTTCGCGTTCTCAAATAATTTATAACTTTAATTTAGACGAATCACTTATTAATCGCGATGATGTCAATTTGTATTTTTATTTTCTATATCAAAATGAAAATTTATCAATTCGCTTAAATAATCGCGTTTATTCTTTGATGGATTATTGGAATGAAGGCATTCGCGGCTTTAATCGAATAAGCACGAATGAGTATCGATTGATAATCACAAATGTGGGCGAGGAAGAAATTACCTATCGTTTATCGCCGGAATTTTATTATGAAGATTTGACAATTTTAAAAGAATATATTGACTCCTTAAAGCAAAACCCTATTTCCTTAACCCCTCATTCTTCATTTACTAAGTTTTCTTATCAAGGCACTTTTGTTAAAGGTGAAAATTTTGATGAGTTCATGTTTACTTTGCCTTATGAAGAAAATATTCAAATTAAAATTGATGGTAAAAAAATGCCAACTTATTTGACTAAAGATATTTTTGTCGGTGTTGATATATCTTCTTTATCTAATGACAATCACCAAATTGAAATTATTTATATTGACCGAGGAGTCGTTTATTCAATTGTCTTATTTTCTTTTGCCTTAGTTGGCATTTTAGCCTATTATGTCGTAACTTATTATTTGAATAAGAAAAATCGTCCTAATTAATTATTTTTTCTTTTTGTTTTTCTTAGTCTTTTTGTTCTTTTTCTTAACGCTTTTAATAATAATGAAAATGATTAAAAAGAAGATAAAGGCGCTAGTACCAATAATAATATAAAGACCATATTCTTCCCAAAAGGTCCCTTTTACTACGATATCAATGACGTAATTATAGGTTGTTTCTTCATCGTATTGATAGAAAAATTTTATTTGATATTTACCCTTTTCGTTAAAGGTAATTGTGTGATTAGTTAAAGTCAATTTTTCATTATTAAAATAGACTTCATATTTGAGTTTTTCATCATCAATTTTAATAGTGATAATTTCATAATCTTGATTGATAAATTCGATTTTTAATGTTGATAAATCTAATGTATCACCTTTAGTAAATTCACTCTTAAAATTATCGATTTGAAGACCTTCTTTTTTAATTCCTAAAGGCGAATCTAAATCGATACCATAATCGGTTTGGCTAAAAGCGACATCAACCCATTCAGGATAATCGATATAGGGGTTACGGTTATTTTGTACAAAAGAATAGCATAAATTATTGCGATGAATTTCAAATTCATCGACTGGATCAAGATGATGCCAAGCGAGCAAATCATCCAAAATACCATAAGTGGCAGGCTTTTCTTTAGTTGAATCACAGGTAATTGTACTTGTTGGACTATCTTCAAAAGTGGAAACTAACTCTAAAGATGGTTGAAATGATTCGGTATCGAGATAATTATGATATCGCGTCGCCATATAAAATAAACTTCTAGCAATATCACCTTTATCTTCATCGCGTGGTTCATAAACGATAACTCCGTCCTCGTTTAATCCTTTATAACCGGTCACTTCTTTTGTGATATCATCGATAATCTTAGTAGTGGTAGAAGCGTTTTTATCTATGACTACACCATAGGGGTTATTATTATGACCCGATTGGTTATTTACGCTTTCGCCCATCCTTAAATTGTGCATATCGGTAGCCGCATAAGGTTGCTCTTTAATTTCTTCGCTTGTGTCATAGCGGTCTTTAAATCCTCGCGATTTTGGCCACATATGTTCGCGATCAAAATAGCCATCCGATTTTTTAAAGACGATATCATCGGTGTATAACGGATTGACTACGACATTTTCTAATTTCCATTCTTGTGAGCTTATTTCCTCTTCTAGTAATGGATCAAGCGCGTAGTTACGGTCTAATAAAAGAAAATAATGCCAATCGCTATCCCAAGCATCACTATTGGTAATTTTTTTATGTCCTTCTGTGATTATCGTTTGTAAATTATCTAATAATTCATCGCCTTTGATGCCATCTTTAATAGCTAAATCGTCATAATATTCTTTGACTTCACTTGCGGTGTAATCGCGAAATTTACCTAAAGATTGGTCGTAATTTAAAATTGATTCCTCGGCCCTTACTTCTTGATTGAAATAAGGAAGAAAAGCATAAGAATTTAATGAGAAGAGAGCTAAAAATAATGGTAATAATTTATTCATATTTATATTTTAAAAGAACGAAAGGACAAATTGCATTAAATATCGTTATTAACATTAAATAAATTGTCTAAATTATCCCATACCCAGTTCGGATTGTTGTTGATTTCATCAATTAATTCATCGACATTTCCGCCACTGGCTTCGATTTGATTTTTATAGTCATTAATAACATCTTCAATTAATTCCTCTGTCGAATTATATTCAGTACTAGTGAGATAATCCTCTAAAACTTCTTCAATTTCAGGCGGTATTTCTGTTTCACCTAGATGTAAATTTCCTTCTTCATCAACATTAATTGAGATATTAACACGATAGTCGGTCACGCACATGACGAGAATAACTGGTTCAGCCAATCCTTCTTTATTTCCAATTTTTAAACTGATAGTTAAATGTGAATCATCGATGGGAATGTTATATAAAGCCTCATTGAAAACAGTTGTTAAATCAAAAGTAATGAGCATATTTTTTAAATCGAGAACGACGATATCTGTTTGGCTTAGCTGTTCATTAAATAAGCCGAATAAATCTTGCAAAACATCGCTTTCAAGAACGACATCTCCTAAGCGAACCTCTTTTAAAGAGGTGCGATAAATATAACCTTCGAGATGTTCAATATCTTCGCCTGTTTGAATTACAAAATGGGTCTTTAAACCATTGATATCGACGCCGATAACTAATGAGACACCATTATTCTTTAATGAAGCATAAATATCATCGATCGTACAATAGATAACTTGATAATCACCATTTTCATCAATGTAAGTGTGATGCATCGTATAACCGATGATACCGATACTATGTAGGATATCATTGATTTCGGCGGTTGCAAGGTAACTAATCTCGAAAGGCGTATCGTTATTGACGAATAATTTAGGATCTGTTTCGTCGATGCGTTTGACCATCAAATCATCACTGAGAGATTCTTTGTTAAAGTTTAGACCAACATACGTCGTAAAATCTTCAATTGGTGAATTTAAATTAAGGCATTCGCTGATTGTTGACCAATGTTCGTGACTTAGCAATTTTAAGGTTTCATTAATTTCAGCATTTTCCTCATAGCCTGTATATAGATAATTGAAAATTTCCTCGATCTGTGTTTCATCAATTAACCCTTCGTTGAGCAGATATTCAACTGCGTCTCGATAAGTAGACGAGTCGAGTTCTAACTCATTATCTTTGTCAAGATAGATTTCATCGGTCACTAGATGCTCAACGTTTATACTAAATTCGATACTGTCTTCGTTATTTATCACCTGCAATTTATCAGCGTCCATAAACTCTTCAATTAATGTTGTGACAATCGGCATATTGATATTTGCCTGCACAATTGAAATGATGTCGCTATATAAATTAGCTTGAGTGTAATAAACGCGAAGATTATCCCAATCGATATCCATATTTAAACCAATCGAGGAAAAAGTTTCGCTAATCTTTGCTTCAAGATTTTCTTTACCAATTACTTGTTCTAATATATTGACGCCTAGATTTGCTAAACCACCCAAGCGACCAATTTTTAAATTTTCAATTTCAAAGACGAAAGCAACTGGTTCATCGAATCCCTCGACATCATTTTTTGTCCCGATGAGATCGAGAGATAAATTAACGCGGGTTTTGAAAATATAAGGGATTTCACATTCGAGATAAAAATCGTAATTTTCTTCGTTAACAACGCAATAAATATCTTTAATATATTTTTGAACCTCGGGAGGAATTTGACCGTTTGTCGCGTATGTTATTAAACCATTTAAATCTGCTTCAGTAATTTCTAAATCAATGCTGCCGCTTTTGGTGTTATCGATTGCCGAATAAACTTTATTGGTTAGAAATGTTTCAGGATTACTGATTTGATTTGTTTGATGTTCGCCGGTGTTCCCATCATAAAATAAAGCGTAAATTGTAATTGGAGGTCCAGCAATAATTACAAATAATATGACGAAAATAATTGATAAAATAATTGCTACTTGACCTTTACGAGAATAAGTGACTTTTTTCTTTTCGTGCGTTTGATAAGAATTACTATTTTCTTTATTCTTATAAACTATTTTGACATCTTCGTCCTGAAATCGATCTACCATTATTTAGCCTCAAGAAATGCTTTATAACCTAGATAACCTTCATATATATCGGCTTTAGAAGTAATTTCCATTGGCGAATGCATGTTGAGCACACCAACACCAGCATCAATTACATCCATGTTGTGATTAGCGAAAATAAAGGCGATTGTGCCGCCACCACCTTGGTCGACCTTGCCTAGTTCGGCAGTTTGATAGGCGACATCATGATCGTCCATAATTTTTCTTACATAGGCAACGAATTCTGCGTTTGCATCATTTGAACCGCTCTTACCACGCGAGCCTGTGTATTTATTGAATGTTACGCCATAACCTAGTAAAGAAGAATTCTTTTCTTCGTAAACTTCTGCAAAAAGCGGATCGTAAGCTGCTGAAACATCCACCGATAAAGCTTTGGAATTTTCCAAGGCTTTTATCGCATAAAAGTAGGGGTCACGATGGCCGAGTTTTTCCGCTAATTTAGCAACTGAATTGACGAAAAAGCGCGACTCAGCTCCAGTTGAACCTACCGAACCAATTTCCTCTTTATCGGATAAATATAACATCGAAGTATAGTCGCTAACTTTCGCATCCAAAATTGCTTTAAGGCAAATATAGGCACAAGAACGATCGTCTTGACCATAACTAGCAATCATCGATCGATCTAAACCATAATCTTTTGCCTTAAAGGCTGGTACAATTTCTAATTCACTTGAAATAAAATCTTCTTCTTCTACACCATATTTTTGTTTTAATAAATTTAAAATATAGTCTTTATAGTGTGGCTTATTGTTTTTGTTCATTGGCAAATGCGAGAAAGTGATATCTAATTTTTCTCCAGCGATAATATCGCCAGCGTTTCGATTCATCTGATCTTTAGCTAAGTGAGGTAATAAATCGGTAATGCCAAAAACCGGATCATTTTCATCTTCACCAATCACGATATTGATTTTTGTTCCATCTTTTTTAGTTATTACCCCATGAATTGCTAAGGGTATAGCTGTCCATTGGTATTTTTTTATTCCGCCATAATAGTGAGTATCCAAATAAGTGAATTGTCCACTTTCATATAAAGGATTTTGTTTTATGTCTAGTCGCGGTGAATCAATATGGGCACCTAAGACATGTAATCCTTCCATTAATGGCTTTTGACCAACGATAAAAGCTACAATACTTTTTCCGCGATTAATAATGTAAACTTTATCACCGCTTTTTAAAGAGCTTACTTCATTTAAATTTAAAAATCCTTGTTGACGCAAAGCCTTTTCAGCATATAAAGTACACTCTCTTTCCGTTTTTCCCTGATTCAAAAAACTCTTATATCCTTCGGCAAAGGACATAATTTTATCGAATTCAGCAATTTTTTCTATCCAAACATTTTTTCTAAACATTATTATTTCCTTCTTTCTATCTGTTGTTATTTTATGCAATTGCATAAAAATAGCAAGATAATTACTCATATATTTTACTTGCAATCTTTTTTAGCGAATCATTTTCTAATAGTTTATTGAGGTCGCTTTTATTTTTAATTTCAATATCAGCTAGTAAAAAATGCAATCGATTAATATAAAAATCATTAATATTTTCTTCACTAATATAATCAAATTCTCCTGGATGATTTATTTCTTCGTCAATTAAATTTGAGACCAATCTTCTAACGAGGCAAAGTAAGGAATTTTCAATCCAAAAACAAAATTTTGTACCCGGATATTTACTAGCGATATGACGAATTTTAAAATAGTGGTCAATGCCATCACTAGCGTTATGATAGATATCGACAAAGACATAATCGTATTCACTTATATCGTGATTATTTAAATAGTGGTAGACGTCGTCTCCAATTACATTTATTTTTTTAGGTTTTTCGAAGATTGGTAATAAATTTTGATTAAAAATATTAATGATTTGCTGATCAAATTCTATAATGTCAACTTTTTTTACATTATTTTTTTGATGAATCATGTAAGGATAATATCCTAATCCTAATCCGAGCACTAAGACATTACCTTCGGCTTCTAGTATCGATTGTTTCATCGTATTAATTTCATGAGGAATCAAACTCATCCAAGTAATATCATCTTTAGCAAGGGAAGGAAACGAAAATTCCTCTAAGAAGAATCCGATGGGCGTAATTTCTTTAAAACCATTATCTACCTCGACAAATATATCATCGTATGTGAAGCCTAAAAGTGGTACATATTTATCATAGAATAATTTATATTTTCCTTTTTTAAAGATATGAAATCTCAATTTTTGATAGTAAGGATTTTCTAGATATATTTTGGTGTCGAGTTTTTTAAAATCAAAAGCGCGGTGATTTTCAATAATTTTCAATAATGATGTGTCTTTCATATCGATATCTAATAAATTATAGATTGCTTTTTTAAAGGCTTCTTCAATACTAGAGCTATATAAAGCGAGCTCTTCAATTGAAAAAGAGTAGTAATAATTATTAAAATATTCGACATAAAGATTACCTATTAATAAATTTTCTTCATGAACTTGAAGAATTTTTTTGATATATAAAACGAGTTCACGATTATTTAAATCAAATTTCATAATTTGAAATAATCCTTGATAAATTCTTTAATAATTTCTTCGTATTCTTCCGGATAATAACTATATGATTCTTGGTGACCGGCAAGCGGAAAAATTACTTTTTTCTTGACGCATTTAGGATTGATTGCTTTATAGCACTTATCGATTGCATCAACTGGCACAAAATCATCATCTTCACCATGAATTAATAATAGTGGCACCTCAGTTTCTCCTAAACTTTCTTTTACATTTAATTTGATTGAAAAGTTATTTACTAAACGCGTTTTGATATTAGCTAAGAACATTAAAAATTTGGCCAGTCGGACTTTTGCGACAACTTTGGTTTGATAATATAATTCTTCATAAATCGAAAAATATCCAGAATCTTCGATGGCGGCTTTAATGTTTTTTGGCGCTTTTTTCCCGATGATATTCATCACTACAAACGCTCCCATCGATGAGCCAAAAAGCAATATTTTCGCGTTGCTATTTCTTTTGATAATTTCATTTATCCAACGTTTAATATCATCTCGCTCCTTATAACCTAAAGTCGTATATTTACCATCACTTTCATCGTGTGCGCGTTGATTTATAAGTAATAAATTAAAACCCAAATTATGAAAAAACAAGGCTTGACGATCGAGAGAATAATATCGCCCATGATATCCGTGTATTAATAAAGCGTAATCGTCTTCGCTTACTCCCTTTATAAAATATCCAACTAAATTTAGATTATCTTTTGATTTGATTACGATGCGTTCTTTTTTTGTTTGTGTGATAAATTTTCGCCAGGGAGTATTTTTATATTTTTCATTCTCAAATTTAGCAAAATTTTTATCGTTTTTTAATCTTAAAAAGGAGATTCCAAAATAAAAATTAGCAAGAAAGATCGATGCTAAAATAATGGCAGTTATTAAGATAGAACCGATGATGGTGGGCACAAGTGACCATGCCGGAATATTTATAAGTATCATACTTAACAACACAATTATAACTTATTTTTCTAAAAAACATTGATATATAAGAAATATTTTATTGAAAATAGGGCTTATAAATTTATAGAATTTAAGTTAAAATAAACCCGTTTATGGAATCCGTTTATTCGCTAAATCAATTAGGTTTAACTAAAGCCCGCTTTACCTATAACAATCGTAAACATCGAATTTTTGAAATTGATTTATTGCGAGGAATTTTAATTTTAGGAATGTGCCTTGACCATTTTATGGGCGATTTTTGGTTCTTGTTCCCTTATTTATTTACGGTGCCTAATGGAATGCAAATGCCAGATTTTTTTCTTACAATGCAAGAAGTAGCTTCGACATTTTATTGGTTTACTCCCTGGAGAATTACCTTAAGATATATTGGTTTGATGCTTTTTTTAATTTTATGCGGAATTTCTTCGAATTTCTCTCATAACAACATTTTAAGAAGTTTTGTCACAATTGTTTTTGGTTTAATTCTAACCGCCTTCTTTTATCTTTTTTCAATTGTTAGTGGTCAAGAATATACGGTTATTTGCGCGACCCTTACTTGTATTGGATTATGCATTTTGACTTATTCATTGGTAAAAATTATTTATGTTGCTATTTATAATGGGATAAAACGGAAAAAATATTTGCGTAGCGCCTTACTTAAAGAACCTTATCTTAAAGAAGCAGATTTTCCTCCTTATCAGAAAACTAAAAGTCCTAAAAGTTGGAAGTGGGTTTGTTTAGCCTTTGTTTTTATTACATTTATCTTATCGCTTTATTTTAAATTTTCCCCTCAATATACCAATTATAATTTTGATCCTACAAGCGAAACTTTATGGCGTGATTTATTTTTTACCTTTAACGGCCATAATACCTATTATGTTAGCTTTAATTGGAACGAAGAACCGATCGGCCAAATTGTTCATAAAATAATTCTCGTAATTGTTGGCGGCTATTCTTATGGTTCTGATTGGCTTGGTTATTTCCCATTTATTTTCTATATGTTTTTAGGTGGGTTTATCGGCGAAACTGTTTATGCGAAAAGAGAATCGATTTTAAGAATTTTCTTTCTTCATCGCCGTTATGATCAAAACGGAAATGATAAACTTCTCATTTTAAACGATGAATTAAATCGTTATTTTTCACCGATTATTGGATTTGGTAAAAGAACTATATGGGTTTATATTTTCCATCAGCCTGTCATCGTTTTAATTATGAGTGTAATATTTTTATTAGTTGGAATGAGGTTAAATTTGAATTTATGATTAAAAAAGAAATATCTTCTTGCCCCAAAGAGGCAACTTTATATCAAAACTTTTATCGCGGTTCGCAAATTGATCCATCGCATGATGCCTTGATTTTTCAAAATAAGCATTTTTCGTATCGACACGTTTTAGATAAAGTGCAACGTTTTGCCGCCTCATTAATTAGATTAGGAATTAAAAAAGACGATGTGGTGACAGTTTGCTTGCCAAATATTCCAGAAGCTATTTATTTACTATTTGCCATCAATCAAATTGGCGCAATCGGTAATATGGTCCACCCATTGTTCAATCTTGAACAAATGCGCGAAAATATGAATTTGACTGGTAGTCATCTTTTATTTTGCCTCGATCAAAATTTTGATAAATTCACCCCTTTATTAGAAGAAGATAAACGCGTCTATGCTTGTTCACCGACTAGCGAGCTAAACATCATTAAGCGCCTCGCTTATCGGATGATGAATAAAAATATTAAGAAAATTCCTCAAAATAATCGCTTAGATGACTTTTATAAGAGTGAACCTTATTTAAAGAACGATGATGATTATTTAAAAGACGCTATTTATCTTCATAGTGGTGGAACAACTGGTAAATCTAAAACGATTGCTTTATCTAGTTTTTCGATGACATCTTTATGCTCAAACGGAAAATATATCTTGGAGCGTTATGAAAATATCGATGAGCTACATATGCTAGCAGTTTTACCAATGTTTCATGGCTTTGGCTTAACAATGGGGGTTTTAGCATTACTATTTCATGGTGGCACCCTGACATTAATGCCAAAATTTTCAACCAAAGAAACCATTAATTATCTAGCGAAAAATGAAATAAATTATATTATTGGTATTCCGACACTATTTGAAGCATTGCTTTCTAAAGATGATTTTTCCGGTAAAAAATTACAAAATTTGTATATTTGCTTTGTCGGTGGTGATTTCGTCAGCGAATCTTTAATCAATCGTTTTAATCAACGGATGCAAGAAGCAAATTCTGGCTGTCGACTACTAGAGGGATATGGCCTAACTGAAACGGTTACGGTCTGCGCTGTCAATCGTTTGAGTGAAAATAAAAAAGGTACCGTCGGTAAACCCTTGCCAAATGTAAAATTTAAGATTGTTGATAGTGAAACTAAAAAAGATTTAGGCATTAACCAAAGTGGCGAACTCTATATTAGTGGCGAAACACTTATGAATGGTTATCGTTTCGCTAATAAAGAGGCTAATGACGAAGTTTTTTCTATTGATGAAAATGGTACTAAGTGGGTTAAGACTGGCGATTGTTGTCTATTAGATGAAGATAATTATTTAGTTTTTAAACAACGCATTAAACGTATTATTAAAGTCAACGGTATTCCCGTTTTTCCTTCTAACATTGAAGATGCTGTGATGGATTTAGGATTTGTTTATGAATGTGCTGCGATTGGAGTTATAGACGCTAATCGAGGTCATATGATCAAACTTTTTGTTGTCCTAAATAAAAATTATCAAATCACTAATCCAGATGAAAAAATCAATGATGCAATTATTAAAAAAGAAGGAATATATGCTAAACCGAAAGAAATTGTATATTTAGCAAAAATGCCTCATACCTTAGTGGGCAAAATCGACACTAAGGAGTTAAAATAATTATGAAAAAAAGAACGCTTTTAAAAAACGCATATATTTTATCTATGTGCGACGATAAAGTAATTAAAGCGGATATTATTATTGAAGATAAAGATATTGTTTTTGTAGGGGACAATTATGCAAAAACCGATTATTTTGATGAAATTATCGATGTCGATTATAATCTTTTAATGCCTTCTTTTAAAAATGGACACACCCATTCTGCAATGATTTTTGCTCGCTCATTAGGCGACAATTTATGCTTAGAAGACTGGCTTTTTAATTTAATTATTCCAATGGAAGATAAGCTAACTTATGACGATGTTTATACCTTATCTAAAGTTGCTTTTTTAGAATATATTCGTTCGGGTATTACTTACTTTCATGAGTCTTATTATTTTAGTGACGCTATTATTAAGGCGGCCCAGGAAATGCACCTAAGAATAAATTACATTTTTCAACCTGGTAAGGAAACCCACATGATTGAAGAAAACTATTTAAATTACCAAAAAGCATATCCTGATGCCTTATTTTCTTTTGGTATTCACGCTTTATACACCACTAGCATTGAAGATTTGATGTTAATGAGAAATCTTGTTGAAAAATATCATCAACCTTTTTATTTACACCTTGGTGAAACGATGACTGAGGTTAATAATTTTGCAAAGAATCATTCTCAGAGTGAACTAGCTTATTTAGTTGATTTAGGTTTATTTAAATATGGTGGAGCAATCTTTCATGGTGTTTATTTGAGTGAGGATGACATTAAATTATGCCGAAAAAATCATATCTCCATCATTTCAAATATGGCGAGTAATCTAAAACTCCATAGTGGCATTGCCCCATTAAATAAATATCTTCATAAAGGTATCAATGTTGGTTTAGGAACAGACGGGGCCTCATCTAACAACTCTTTGAACATGTTTAAAGAACTTTTCTTAGCTAGTACAATTCCCTTTGTTAATGAAAAAAATAATTTACCATCCGCTTTTGAATTATTGAAGATGGCGAATGTGAATGTGATGAAAGCTATTGATAATCGAGATTCTTTATATTTAAAGCCGCATCAACGAGCCGATATCATCATGATTGATTTGAAGCATCCTAGCATGCAAGTAAAAAATGATTTTATCGCTAATTTAGTTTATGCTGGTTCTACTTCGTTAATTAAAATGACGATGAGTGGTGGCAAAATTCTTTACTATGATAATCATTATTTTTTAGACGATAAAACAATTGATGAATTATATATTAAAGCCGAAGAAATCGCTGAGCGGCTCAAAAACTAAATTAAAAAATTCTCGCTGAGATTATAGGCGTAAGTATCAAGAAATAATTTAAGATATTCGTTATAGTAAATAGCGGCTTTTTCTTGTTTCCAAGCGATCGTGTCTTCATATATATTAACATCTTCACTACTTAAGATTTTACCTTCGAGGACTTTTTCTCCTTGATAATTCTTTAAATAATGTAAACTAGAGATTCTTTCATTGCTGAAATAAGAATTTTGAACTACATATTTGCCGTTTTCTTCGATGATTGTGTCATTAAAATAAACTAAACCATCTTGCACCTTCGCCCCATTAGTCTCGCCGCTAGTTGGATCAACATAATAGAAGGTTGGAACATAACCATTATCATAGCCATAAATGGGATTATTTAAAGAACTTAAACCATAATTATCCTTAAATGATTGCCATTCCTCTTCATTTATTAATGTTCCATCTTGGTATTTTCTAATTAGCTCACCATCAAAATAATAGATTTTATCCATTTCTTGATGATTGCTAACATAATCGACTAAGTATTTATCAACATAAGCACAATCGCCACATAACGAACGGCCATAATAGATGATAAATTCTTCCTCTTGAGCGTATAATTCGTTTAAATCTTCTAAAGAATCAATTTGATAAATCTTTGGTAAATTAACATGTTCCTCCATAAATAATTTAAAAGCATCAAGTTCTTTAAACATTCGCTGATTGCTTTCATAAGGCATGTTGATGACTAGTTCACCTTGATTAAAAATAGCAAAAGTTTGGCGATCACCCATTATATTAATGCCAAAAGTATCGAGGTTTGTGCTGCCTGCAAAGAAATTCTCATAATTTATTTCGTAGACTAAAATATGATTCTCTTCTATGTATTGATTCAACACTTGGTTTTTAAAAGTCGACCAACATGCGCAGTTACTTAGTGGAGTAGTTACGACGATGAACGATTCATCATCGAGTATTTTACTCGATAATTCGCTATGATTAATCATAATTGTTGTATTGGTCGATACATCGCCAAATATTAACGATGTCTTTTGATTTTTATCGCAAGAGGTTAGTAGTAAGAGGGGTAAGATTAATAAACTTAAAAATTTTTTATTTTTCATCGATAAAATAATAAGGCATCCCCTTATCTAATTACAAGGAAAAGTCATTTACTATAAGAATAGGTTAACTTTTTGATATTAGTTATTTTTCTTTAAAAAAAGAGAAAAAAACATTTAAAAAAATTGCATTAATTTTTAAGGGAGTAATTCGCTGATGTTTTTTTAAAAAAAGAAAGGGAAATACTTTGAAATTAAATTGATAAAAAAATAAGTATTTATCGAGATTTTTCTTTATAAATTTCATTTAGAAAAACGCCAGGAATTTTCGCGAGAAAAATTTCTTTAAAATTTGTTTGTTTTTTTATTCGTTTTTCTTTATATTTTTATTGTCTTATAAATTTATTCCATTACCTTGGTTAAGACGTTATGGAGGAATATGCAAAATGGCATATGATGAAGTAATTATTAATTTGGATAATGTGCGAAAAGAATTCGGTGACTTTATAGCCGTTGATAATTTTTCGTTAAAAATTCAAAAAGGTCAGTTCGTGACCTTGCTTGGACCTAGTGGTTGCGGTAAAACGACGACTTTAAGGATGATTGCCGGCTTTGAAATGCCTACAAGCGGCAAAATCTTATTAAACGGGAAAGATATTACCAATCTTCCACCATATAAGCGTCCAATTAATACCGTCTTTCAACGTTATGCCTTATTTCCTCATTTGGATGTTTATGATAATGTTGCTTTTGGTCTTAAATTAAAGAAAGTTCCTACTGAAGTAGTTGATCGTCATGGTAAAAAGAAAATAAAGATGAAACGCTTAAGCAGTGAAACGATCGATGAATTAGTGACCAAAGCGTTAAAATTAGTCGATTTAGAAGAATTAGAAGATCGCGATATTTCAACTTTAAGCGGTGGGCAACAACAAAGAGTTGCCATCGCGCGTTGCATCGTCAATAAACCAGAAATCTTGCTTTTAGATGAGCCTTTAGGTGCTCTCGATTTAAAGATGCGTAAGGATATGCAACTCGAGTTAAAAGATATGCATAAAAAACTCGGCATCACTTTTATCTATGTTACCCATGATCAAGAAGAAGCTTTGACGATGAGCGATTTAATTGTTGTAATGAAAGATGGTGTAATTCAACAAATAGGCTCGCCGATCGATATTTATAACGAACCTGCCAATGCTTTCGTTGCCGACTTTATCGGTGAATCGAATATTTATAATGCTCAAATGAGTGATAAATTGCTCGTTCATTTTTTAGGACACGATTTTAAATGTCTCGACGATTTTGCTAAAGGTGAGTTAGTCGATGTTGTCGTGCGACCAGAAGATGTTGAATTGGTTGATGCTACTAGAGGTGATATCGTCGGTCGCATCGATAATAAAATTTTTAAGGGTGTCCATTATGAATATAGTATTATGATTGGCAAAAACGAAATTATTGCTCAATCGACAAAAGATTATCCTTTAAATATTGAAATCGGAATGAAAATCGATCCAGATTCAATCCACATAATGAAAAAGACCGTCTCAAAAAATATCTTTACTGGATTATCAATTAATAAACATAATGAACTTGAACTCGCTAATACTACTTTCGAAGTTGATTTGACGCAATTACTTAAAGATAGTCACATCGATGATGAAGGATATTTAGTGTCTAAAAAAGGGCAAAAATACGATTTAACTAATGCAAAAGTTAACGCCGAAGTAGATTTAGATAAAATCGAATTTTCTGATGATACTAGTTATGGCCAAGCAATCGGAAGAATTGTTTCAGTTATCTATATTGGTGATCACTATCAAGTAATTGCTAAAAGCGACGATGATGAAGATTTTATTATCGACACTGACTACGTTTATAACGAAGGCGATATCGTCGGAATTAAAATTGATAAAAAAGATATTAAATTAGTCTTAAAGGGAGATATCTCGGCCTATGAAATTTAAATTTCAAAGAAAGTTTTTGGCCATCCCTTATTTAGTCTTTCTTTCATTGTTTGTCATCATTCCAATCTTTTTGATTGTTTATTATGCTTTTAGTGATTCTACTGGAGCGCTATCTTTGGCTTCTTTTTTGAAATTTTTTACAACTTCGAGTAAATGGAATGCAATTTTGGTATCTTTCTTTATCGCTATTCAAACAACAATTATTTGTTTGATTATCGGTTATCCATTAGCCTATTTTTTAGCTAAGACAAAGATTAATAAAAATGCGGTGTTAGTGATGCTTTTTGTCATGCCAACTTGGATTAATTTCGTTTTAAGAACTGCCGCGACCCGCGATTTATTATTTTGGATTGGGATTAGTGGGGGAGAAAGGCCATATTTAGCAACTTTAATTGGTATGGTTTATAATTATTTGCCATTTACAATCTTGCCTTTATATTCGACGATGCTAAAAATTGATGGTTCTTTAAATGAGGCCGCTAGCGACCTAGGCGCTAACCCATTTTATGTCTTTACTAAATCAATTTTACCACAATCCTTACCAGGAATTATTTCGGCCGTCTCAATGGTTTTTATGCCGACAATGTCTAGTTATGTTATTTCAGATGCTTTAAGTGAAGGTAATATTTACCTTATTGGGAACTCAATATATTTAAACTTCACCCAAAATCAGTGGAATGATGGTTCATTTATGGCTTTATTCCTCCTTATCTGCGTTTTGGTTTTCATGGTTTTAACGCGCAATGTCAATAAAGAAAAGACAGCAAGGAGCAACTCAATATGGTAAAGAAAGTTCTTGCTAATATCTATATCTATTTAATTCTATTATTGATGTATTTGCCGATTTTAGTTATCATCGCTTTTTCTTTTACAACCGCGACTAACATTGGCCAATGGGAAGGTTTTAGCTTCGAAGTTTATGCCTCGTTATTTTCTAGCGATTCCTTAGATATTTGGGTGGCGGTTGGTAATACTTTAATCATCGCTTTAATTTCCTCGATTGTTTCGACAATTTTAGGTGCCTTAGGTGCGATCGGTGTTTATTATATGAAACGCAAAGCGCGCATCGTTAGTGAAACCATCACTCAGATTCCAGTTGTAAATGCGGAAATTGTTATGGCCCTTTCTTTAGTCGTCCTCTTTGTTTTTTTAGGGACATATATTTTTAAAGCAAATTTATTTTCATTTTGGACATTGCTAGTTGGCCATGTCGTTTTATCATTACCTTTTGTTTATTTATCAGTTAAACCTAAATTAGAGCAAATGGACCCGTTTTTATATGAAGCAGCACTCGATTTAGGTGCCTCACCTTCGCAAGCATTATTTAAAGTGACGCTTCCGGAAATTATGCCTGGTGTATTTTCCGGCTTTCTTTTAGCGATTACTTTATCTCTTGATGATTTTATCATCACTGCCTTTACTCGTGGTGCGGGATTGCTTTCTGGCGAAGGAAATATTGAAACATTATCAACTCTTATTCAGGCCGCGATTAAAAGAGGACCAATTCCGGTTGAAATGCGGGCTTTAACTCTCATCATTTTCATTATTGTCTTATTGATTGTGGTTGGTTCCACTTTATATCAAAACTATAAAATTAAGCATAAAAAGCTTCATCGAGGTAAACAAAATGTATAAATATCATTTTTCTTTTATCTTTTTATCACTATTTGTTTCTTTACTCTCTTTAGGAGGCTGCCAAACTTCAAGTAAAGAAACAGGCGCGGTCGACGAAAATTTGATTCGCGTATTAAACTGGGAAGATTATATTTATGAAGCTGATAGCGATTGTGTCGATGATGGATATCCTCAAAATGATTTAATGGATCAATTCGTTGAATATATCTATGAAAAAACTGGACGCGAAATTACATATATTTACGATACTTTCGATACGAATGAAACAATGTTTAATGAACTACAAACTGGTAAGATGGCTTATGATATTATCATTCCTAGCGATTATATGTTACAAAGAATGATCTCTTTAGATATGTTAGAACCTTTTGATGAAGATTTTATGATGCCTAATGTCGATAAATTCATGTCTCCTTATTTAAAAGATATTTTTGAATCAATTAAGGCCACTTCTAGCGTCACGAATGAAACTTACTCTTTAGATCAATTTTCTTTGCCCTATATGTGGGGAACAGTTGGCATTACCTATAACCCTAATTTCCAAGGATATATTGCTAACGGTTTATCGGAAGAAGAAATTCATGAAGATTTTCGTAGTTGGGATGTCATGTATGATAATAGATACCAAGATTCCTTATTTATTAAAGATAGCATGCGCGATGTCTACGCGGTTAGCATCATCCATGTCTATAAAGATGAAATCGCGCGCCTAGAAGAAGAATTACTTCCTTCTAATCCCGATGAATTTAATGCGCGACTTACCTCCATTTTTAACCGTTGTGATGATGAAACACTCAAACTTGTTCTTGAAGATATGCTCGCTTTAAAAGACAATTCCTTTGGCTTTGAAGTCGATAGTGGAAAAAATGATGTTGTAACTGGAAAAGTGGCGGGAGTTTTAGCTTGGAGTGGTGATGCTGTCTATTCAATGGATGAAGCTGAAAGTGAAGATTTAGGCGAGGATGCGAAAGAGTTATATTTTACGATTCCTAAAGAAGGTTCAAATATTTGGTTCGATGGTTTAGCAATGCCAAAATCTAATTCTTTAAATAAAGAACTTGCTCAAGAATTTATCAATTTTCTTTTCGACCCAGCAATCGCTGAGCAAAATATGTATTATGTTGGTTATACTCCTTCGGTAGCTGGACCTAACATTCTTGATTATGTCTACGATTGCTACGATTTAAGAGGTGAAGTAGGTGGCGTAGACGCGGACGATTATGTCGAATATGATATCACTTATTTCTTTGAAGGAACAATTGATAATCTTGATGACGCTATTTTGCATGTAGATGAAACGCAATTATCGCGACAATTAAAAGCCCAATATCCTAGTAAAGATGATTTACCACATTTAGCCATTATGAATGATTTTGGCGAACAAAATAATGCAGTGATTGATTTATGGGAAATTGTTCGCAATAACCCTCTCCCCACTTGGGCAATCGTTGTTTTAGCGGTGGAAGTAGGAATAGCGGGTGTTTCAATTGGCTTTTTTGTTTATAAAAAAGTAAAGAAAAATAAATTATTCAAAAAACATCGCGCTTTAAGAAAAGCTGCTGAATAATATTCTTTACTATTCCATTTTTATCGGTATAATAATTTAGGCTGGTTCCATAGCCAAGTGGTAAGGCAATTGACTGCAACTCAATGAGCGTCGGTTCAACTCCGTCTGGAACCTCCAAATTATTTATATTTCCTACCTTTTGGTAGGTTTTTTATTAAAATATTTATTAAGATAAGTATATGAAAAAAGAAATTGATATTTATGAATGTTCCTCGTGGTGTCATCAAAGTCCTCTTTTGCTTCATTATCATCATAAAAGATGGTGTAAACCTATCTATGATGATAACGAATTATTTGCCAATTTAATTTTAGAAATCTTTTCAAGTGGCTTATCTTGGGAAATAGTTTTAAAAAAAGAAAAATATTTTCGTCGCTATCTAGATAATTTAAACCCAAATAAATGCGCTTTTTATTTAGAAAAAGATATTGAACGCTTTATGAAACTTAAAGGTTTAATCCATCATCGAACTAAACTTTGCGCCTTAATTGTTAACGCCCAAAAATTTCTTGCTATTCAAAAAGAATTTGGCTCATTTTATCACTATATTTATAGCTTCACTAATGGAAACATCATTGATCATAAAAGGCGTAGTTTGCAAGAAATCCCTGCAAAAGACCAATTATCATTAAAAATTTCTAACGACTTAAAAAGACGCGGCTTTAAATTTATTGGTCCGATAATCATCTATTCTTATCTACAAGCAATTGGGCTTATTAATGATCATTTGATAAATTGTCAATACCGATAATTTCAAATGTTTATAAAATAAACATCCTTTATAAATATTCCTAAAATAATACTTGTTATGCATTAAATAAATGTATATACTATTAATCGCTACGCGCCTATAGCTCAATTGGATAGAGTACCAGACTACGAATCTGGGGGTTGCAGGTTCGAGTCCTGCTAGGCGCGCCATCGGGATGTAGCGTAGCTTGGTATCGCGTCTGCTTTGGGAGCAGAAGGCCGCAGGTTCAAATCCTGTCATCCCGACCAGGAGAAGGGGTTATAGCTCAATTGGGAGAGCGCTAGATTTGCATTCTAGAGGTCGGGGGTTCGAGACCCCTTAACTCCACCAAAATATGATAAGTGGCTGTGTAGCTCAGTTGGTTAGAGCAATCGGCTCATACCCGGTGTGTCGAGAGTTCGAGTCTCCCCACAGCCACCAACATTTGGACCAATAGCTCAACGGTTAGAGCTCCCCACTCATAATGGGTAGGTTCCAGGTTCAAATCCTGGTTGGTCCACCAAGCTTTTTTTATTTAAGGAGGATTACCCAAGTGGTTGAAGGGGTCGGTCTTGAAAACCGATAGAGGGTGCAAGCCCTGCTAGAGTTCGAATCTCTAATCCTCCGCCATAATGGTAATTCATGTCTGATACTCCGAAAGGGGTGTAGACATTTTTTCTTTTATAAGATATATCGCAGTTTTTCGGTTTTTGCGCCGTGTAAGTGTATAGCCAATTTGCCGTGTAATAGTTAAATTTTTAAGATACTCATACACGATGGGTGTGCACTCTTACACGCTTTGAAACTCTTACACGGTACTTTGCACACCCCTAAATATCGACATCATTTTAGCGAATTTAATTTACTTATAATAAATGAAAACGTTTTAGTTAGTTATTGCTAACTTAATTGTTGTAATCAAATTATAACGCTGTTATAATAACACTGTTATAGGAGGTGTTCCAATGAACGAAGAAGTAATGGAAGAGATCCTCAAAGCAGCGAAAGAGGAGTTTTTAACGCTTGGTTATACAGAGG
>CASFSG010000005.1 GCA_949297305.1 uncultured bacterium | reverse complement strand
GACAAATTTGTCAATTTCTTCCTTCGATGTATAAAAATAAATCGATGCTCGACAAGTAGCAACAACTCCCAAAAAATCAATTAAAATTTTGGCACAATGCTGACCAGAACGAATTGCTATGCCTTTCGAATTTAAGTAGGTTGCTTCATCTTGAGCAAAAACACCTTTCACATTGAAAGTTAATATGCCAGCTTCAGCGTTTTGATTGTAAATTATAACATTAGAATTATTTTTAAGTTTGCTGATTAAATATTGACGTAATTTAGTTTCATATCGACGTATATTACTCATACCTAGATTCATCAAATATTTTGTCGCTGCTCCTAAACCTAAAATACCTTCAATATTAATCGTTCCAGCCTCAAATCTTTCGGGTGGTTTTAAATAAGAAACATCACCGCACATATCAAATTTCGCATTCATTCCACCGCCAGACATTAAAGGATCCATTTTATCAAGCAAATCGTATTTGCCATAAAGAACACCTATGCCAGTAGGCCCACACATTTTATGACCGGAAAAAACTAAAAAATCAACATCTAAATCTTTGACATCAATTTCCATATGAGGAACAGATTGTGCACCATCGCATACAAAAATTATGTTGTGTTCGTGAGCAATCTTTGCAATCGCTTTAACATCATTTATGTATCCTAAAACATTACTAACATGGGCCATCGAAATAATTTTAGTACGTTTAGTAATAGCTTTTTTCACATTATCTAGGGTAATTCGACCATCGCTAGTTAAAGGAATATAAGAAATTTTACAGCCGGTTAATTCATGCACTTTAAACCAAGGTAAAACATTGGAAGCGTGTTCAGCTTGAGTTAACAAAACCTCGTCTTCTTTAGTCAAATATTTAACTCCGAAACCATAAGCTATTAAATTCATTGACATTGAGGCACCGGAAGTAAAGACAATCTCATTGGGGTTCGCGTTGATAAAACGGCCTAATATTTGACGCGTTTCGGCAATTTTATTATCAATATTAAAACATAAATCATAATCGCCTCGATGCGAATTGCTTGTCTCAAAATTATAATAGCATTTTATTGTATCTAAAACGCAGTTCGGCTTAAAAGTAGTCGAAGCATTATCAAGAAAAATTAAATCTTTTTCTTGCATTTTTATATTGTTATTTAACATTGGAAAATCTTTACGAATTTTTTTATTATCAAGCATTTTTAAACCCTCGATGCAATGATATCATTAATTTCTTCTTGTAGAGTATCATCAAAATATTTACTTATAGGACTCAAATAGCCATAAGTAATTAATGTTCGCGCGTCTTTTCTAGATAATCCTCGCGACATCAAATAAAATAAATGATCGTCTTTTAAGCGACCAACAACAGCTGAATGGGTTGCGATAACATCATTATCATCAATCTTTAATAATGGCATAGTTTCCCCAAAAGCCTTCTCATCAAAGACGATAATTTTAGCGTTTTGCTGCGCATTAGATTTATATGAACCATTAAAGATTTTTGAAGTACCAGTAAAGACAATTTTACTCGCATCTTTACAAACCCCAAATAAGTCCATTTTGGAAAAGGTATTAGGTGCATGATGATTGAACGAAATTGTAAATTTTTTAAAGAAATCTAAATAATTTAAAGACGCTAAATGGACATTTGCCTTACTATAATCTTCTTCTAAATCAATTAAACAATCAACGTCACATGAACTATCTGAAAAATCAGCAAAAATAATGTCAATTTGAGCATTTTTAAATAATTTTGCATATATTTTAATATTCTTTATAGGATTAGAAATAAAAAATTTTAAAGTGAGTTTTGCA
>CASFSG010000004.1 GCA_949297305.1 uncultured bacterium | reverse complement strand
TAACGAGTTTATCATAATGACCACCGCCACCAATCGAGCCTAAAGATTCACCTTCTTCATTATCTAAAGTAATTTCAAAGACTAAACCGCTATAATAATCGAGACCGCGAACTAAATTATCATCGAGATAAAAATTGACATTTAATTCCTTTAATAGTTCTTGGGCAAAGCGAAAATCTTCGCGTTCTTCTTTTGATAAATAATCGCTGATTTTAGGTGCCCCTTTAACAATTTCTTGGCATGAAGGTACCTTACAATCTAAGATTCTTAAAGCATTTCTTTCATAGCGTTCATGACAATCGGGGCACATTTTATCTAAATGTACTTGAAAATACTCTTTTAAGGCTTGAATGTAATTTTCCCGGCTTTCTTTCGCGGGTAAATAATTTAATTTAATGCGCGCCTTAATACCAAAAGCTAAAGGCAAAATATAAGCTAAACGAATGACCTCAACATCATTATATAAGGATGGTTCATCGATAAATTCCACTCCGATTTGATTGAATTCGCGATAACGACCAGCTTGCGGCCTTTCATAGCGAAAACATGGCCCGTAATAAAAATATTTCAATGGTTTATCGTTGACATAGAGTTTATTCGAAATAATCGCGCGGATAATTCCGGCGGTAAATTCAGGTCTTAGACTAATTAAACGATTGCCTTTATCGTGAAATTGATACATTTCTTTTCTAACAACATCGCTCGAATCACCCTCTCGGGAGTAAAGCGAAGCCATTTCAATCGTTGGTACTTGAATATAAGAATAGCCAAAAGCGTTAAAAACTTTCTTCATCATATCGATGACGCTATCCCAATCAAACGCTTCATCGTTAATTAGATCATGGACACCTTTTAATGGATTGATATTCATAAAATTACTTCCTTTTTTACTGCGTTTATTATAGTGATAATTCACTATAAATGCAATTATGAAGGTATGAGAAAATATTAATTTTAATTAAAAGAAGATTTTTACGATAAAACCTATCTTATTTCATTAAATTAAGGACGATTGGTGAAGTTAATTCTTGTTTTCCGCTATAAATCTTATTTTGATAACATAAGTTATAAATTATCTCTTCACTTAAATTGATGTGATCAAGCGGATCATTTTCATAGCGAATAAAATTAATTTCTAAGTAACCGTTAATTATTTCGTGATGGAAATAAATGTACGCATTAATGGTTTTTCGATCGAATTCATTTGACCTAGTTGTTTCATTAATAAAATAGACATCTAAATCTTTAATGCCATTAAATTCTAATTGCGGTAAAGCTTCTAAATAATAAACATGCGCGCCTGCTTTATGCTTAAATCTAAGCGAGAGACGATCAGCGTAATCAAGATAGACATTAATGCCCTCACGCCTTAAAAATTCCTCATAACTTAAAGAGTTAAAAGTAAGGCTTAAATTTGTTAATTCTAGATTAACATCTTCAGCGATTTCTAAAAAGAAAGATTCCGCCATTTGATAGCATCCTTGATATGGTTCATAATTAGTCTCATCATCATCAAAAATTTCAAAATTGCAACTTGATAAACCAATCATAGCAAGCAAAAACAACAAACTAAATCTTGAATTTTTTAATTTCATAAAAAACCTCTCCTAATTCAACACCAATTAGTTGATTTTGATAATAAAGTCGTTGACGATAATAATTTAAAATAATTGTTTCATCGTTAAATTGATAATCAAAAGCAATAAAACCAGCATAATCTTTATCAACTAAAAAAGCTTCAAAGGCATAAATTGAATCATCTTTCGCATAATACTCTTCAATCACATCGATATCGATACGATCAATTTCAAAATATATATTCTTTTCGGGGGTAATTAAATACATTTCTAAATTGATAGAACTAATATTGTTAGCAATCTTATGACTATATATATGAACATATGTATCACTAACTAAATCAAAAGCATTTTTAGCAAAATTAAATCCTAATTTAACATCCTGATCAGCGTATTTAAATTCATCAGTTAGGAATAATCCTTCTTTAAATAAAATCTCATTCTCTTTCTCTTCATGGCAACTTCCTAAAGATAAAATAGTTAATAATAAAAGCCCTATTTGACTAAAAAGTTTAAGATATCGTATTTTCATTATTTATTACCTCCAACGATAGATTATCATAATTGAATTATTTTTGAATTAATAAATTTATAAAATTTATAATAAACTAAATAAATACTAATAAACTACTATTATTGAATATTCCAAATGCGCAATTTAGGAACCTCTTTCAAAAAAGAAATGCATATCTTTAACAATCATCCTTCCATAATTTCTGTCATTATTTGATACGGATACAGGGTTGTTGACTTCGATTTTAAATGAGGTGTAATTTTTATTAGAAGGAAATTCAAGAAGATATTCATGCACTTGTGGGAAAGATATATAATCTAAACTTTCTGGGTGGACCGAATATAATTCATCCCAGCCGCCTGTAACAGAATATGCAAAGAATTTTAGTGAACAATTTGAATTCAAATAAAATAGTTCAACTATGCTCCATGGCACAACTTCTACATGCACCATTCGCAGTTTTTTATTGAATTCATAAGTCAAATAAGCTTGGCTATGTGTTCCTCGTTTAGATGATAAAACTAGCCTTTGATCATCGATAGTGTTATTAGTGGGATCATAATGATTTACATAGCCTGTTCTTAATCTTCTAGTGTTTAAACTAATATTAAAGGGATTATCAAGTGGTATCGTTTTTAAATTTTCAGTATTGTTATATGAACACTGGAAACCATAATCGTCTGGATGAACACTAAGATGTGTGAAATTTTCAGCAAAAGTAATTACGCCGATAAAACTTGATTCTAGACGGTCAGCATTAATATATATTGGCTGTGAATAATTCCAGTTTGGGTTGGCAATAAAGTAGAAAACATCTTGACTTTGGCCATTACTATTAATTCCTCGCCATGTTTCGTATCCATATATATTAATATAGTGTCCAGAATTTAATGAAACTTGCTCCCACATAATTACAGGCATTCCTGCATTTAATGAATTTACAATTCTATTAATTCGTGCCTGTTTATCTTGAGTCGGTAAGAAGTATGAAGCATCAACCGATAATTGTTGTTCAACGCCATATATTTCAAATATTGCATTGGCACCTAGAGCCATAAATTCCGGAATTGTTAAAGTTCCTTCGGCACCTAATAGATCAACTATTTCTTGGCCAAAAAATGGAATACTTTCAGCAGTTCCTTCGGCTGATATCGTGATAACATTTTCTAAAATAGATACCACAAAATCTTCGATATTTTTTGCGTAATCATATTCATCGACAAATTCAAAATAATCACAAACTTCAACAAGATAAAAAAATTGACTTAAAAGCGCTAAAGGACCACATCCGATTTCCGTTCTTGGGCCAAACTTATCTCTATTATCACTCAATATATATTTATAAGTTTCGGTATCAAGTTCTCTAGGGTTTTCACCATAAATATCTAAAACAGTAAATTCACTCCCAACGACTTTACTTCCATCTAAAATGCCATATCTTGTTTTTAAATCTTCTTCGATATCATTGGCTAAAATGATGGTATCATTGTAAGTAATACTTTCACCAGTAGAGTTAATCTCAAATATTTGGTCACTGTTGATACTTAAAGGTACAACATGTTGAATCATCACATTAGGACTTAAAATACTTACCAATGAAGTTATGATTATACCTGAATTAAACATTTTTATCCCCCTTTTATAAAAATAATTTTATACTTTAATTTTAATGTATCTAAAAAGAATAAAAAATAAAAATTTTAAAAAAAAGTATAAAACATAGTTTTATAAAAATAATAAATTAAATTAAATCTATTTTAAAAAAGCCAAATTTTAATATTAAACTTGATAAAATTAATGAATTAAACGATTAACATCATAAACCCCAGTAATATTGAGAATAATATTAAAGGTATCTTGGAGGGCTTTTGCTGAATTAACATAGATAGTTGCCGAAATTGTCGCAGTCATTGTTGAAGGATGCGAAATCGCACTTATTGAAGAGACCGGAACTTTATGCTGCGATAAAATTCCCATGACATCGACTAATAAGTTCGGGCGATCATTTGCTTCTATTTTAATATCAACAGGATAAGTAGTTAAACCTAAATCATCTTTCCAATATACTTCAATTAAGCGCTTAGTGTCCTGAATATTTGGGCAACTGCGGCGATGAACCGTTACCCCCTTCCCTTTAGTAATATATCCGACGATATCATCACCTGGTAAAGGCGAACAACACGCGCCTAAATTTATCGCAATCCCGCCAGCGTTTTTGACATATACTGGTGATTTATCACTACTTGTAACTTTTGTTAAATTAATTTTATTAGCTTTTAATCGTCGAAGTTTTAAATAATCAACGATTTGTCCGCTGCTCGGATTTTTTCTAGCAACAGCTAGATATAATTCTTCTAAATTTTTGACTTTAAAATTTTCTAATAATTGTGGATTATCAATTAAAGAGAACATTTCTTCTTCGTTTTTACCACAAGCTTTAAAACTTTCTAAAAGCATTTCTTTTCCTTTTTGAATGTTATCGCCTTTAAGAAGTTCAGCATTCTTTTTTGCGATAGCTTTGCGGATATGAGATTTCGCCAAAGAAGTTTTAGCTATTTTTAGCCATCCTTCGTTAGGACCATTAGAAGATTTAGATGTTTTTATTTCGACAACATC
>CASFSG010000003.1 GCA_949297305.1 uncultured bacterium | reverse complement strand
TATGGCGGCAATTGTCGATTTTGTCATTTGTTTTGCTTTAACTTTAGGTTTATATTATGGTGCTTTTTATTTCGCTTTTCGCGATGGTAACAATCAAAAAATTAATCAGTTAAATGATTATCAAATTTCTTCTCATCTTTTTTATCGCGACGAGGATGGCTTAGCGATGTATTATGAACATGATTCCGATAATCCTGATTATCATATTTATGAGAATGCTTTAACATATTATTATTTAAATTATTTAACTGGCGAAGGCATCGATATAAATGAGGCAGCACCTAATTATAACGACATACTTGTTTTAGAAGACGGCACGGAAGTTTTGCCTAAAGATTATTATACAATCGCATGGTATAACACAACAATTTTAGGGATTGGTATTGATCCAGACGCCTCTAATGATACAGGTTATTTTACTTATCAGAAAGATAGTAGTGGTCAATACGATAAAACTAAAATTGGCATCGCGAAAGAAAATCGTTATGATAATTCTAGTAGTACTACCTTGCCTATTTCACAACTAGATTTATGCGTTTATTATGGCAATCGCTATATGGCGGCTTATGATAATTTAACTTATCAAAGTTTTTATTTGCCAGTGCGTTTAAATTTAAATTTTTATCAAGGAATTTCGCTGATGATTCCAATCTTAATTGCGATATTAATAACTTATCTATTATTCCCTTCAATCTTTAAACAAGGTCAAACCCTAGGTAAATTAATCTTTAAACTTGGCTTATGTAATAGCGATGGCTATGCCTTAAGTAAATATCGCGTTGTTTTTAGGCCAGTCATCGCTATTTTATTATTTTTATTCATCTTTTTAGTAACACCAAATATCAATTTGTATATCAATGTGATGATTTTAGTAATTCCTTTATTCATTTCCTGGGTTTTTACTATGGCTTCCCCGAAACATTCGGCCTTACATGATTATTTATCTTTTTCAATTGTGATCGATGCGAAGAATTCGCGCATTTTTAAAGATCCAATCGAAGAAGAAATAGAACTATCAAAAGAAGAAAATATTGAACCAGATTTAAAGAAATTTGGGGAAGTGCCATTAAGTTATGATCGGAAGCAATATAAAAAATGAAAAACATTGTCGTTGGTAATTTAGCAAAGCGTGTTCTAGCGTCCATTTTAGATGTTCTCCTATTTATTTTTACCTATTTATTGTTAGTAGTTTTTGCCTTTAATCCTTTGATGGACATAACAATGAATTTAGAAAATAATATTAACCGCGTTGCGCAAATTAATATTTTTTCGCATTTATATGTTTATGTGGAAACGGATAATAACGGTGTATCGCGAATCCTCGAAGTCGCAGATTTAGGAAAAATTAACTTAGAATATTCATCCAATATCATTTCTGTTCAAGACATCGAAGAGGTGATTGATAATCCAACCTTTAGCGACTATGAAAAATATGTTCGTTATTATTATTTATCTTATAAAACAGGTTTAAATTTAATCTCGCCTAGTGAAGATTTTGATGTAAATCTTTTAAGAGCTCCTAATTACAACGCTCCAATTGTTTTAGAAAATGGTGGTTCGCTTTTGCCAAGTGAATATTATACTTACGAATGGTATTTAGATAATGTTGTTGATATTGATAATCCCCAATCGTTATTCAAACTAAGTGAGGACGATGATCAAAAGATTATATTGAAAGAAGAAAACGAAGATAGTGCTTTAGCCTCGATTAATTATTTTAAACAAGCTATTTATGATGCGAATGCTGACATGTACTATTCTTCTTATTATCAAGAATATTATCAAGCGATTATGAATGCGACGACAGCCCTTTATATTCCACCATTTTTTATTTGTTTACTAATTTACTATTTGATGGTGCCGCTTTTATTTAAAAATGGTGAGACATTATGTAAAAAAATGTTATCAATTGGTTTAATTAATGAAAAAGAATTCCAAGTCACGAAATTGCAGATCTTTTTAAGACAGCTCGTCTTCATTTTTGAAATTACAATCTTCTTTTTTGTTATTCCAATTTTCTCAGCTGAATTTAATATTAACTATGTTCTATCTTACTTAGCGACTCTTTTAGCAGGCTGCTTTGTTTTATTTATTATTTCCATCTTTAACAAAAAGCATAAATCCCTCCATGATTATGTCGCTTTAACTTATGTGATTGATACAAAAAAATCCGTTTGGTTTGATAATCTTAATCAAGAAGAAAATATCGAAAGTGAATTAGCCAGAAAGATTGCCGCATATAAAAAGAAACCAATTATCAACCAAAATATTATTCAAATTGGGGGTAAAATTGTCGACCAAGAAGCAGTCGATAAATTAATTCAAGAAAATAATGTGGATTTGCACCCAAAAGACCAGCAAAAAGAGGATAAAAATTCTTCTTTAGATAAAAAAGAAGATTAATTTAACTTTGCAAAATACGAATATTTTAGATAAATTTGCTGATGAACAATGCGCAAAAGTCCAATATTTTATCAAGTAAAAAACTTGGGATTTAATCGAATTAAATCTTATTGTTTATTAAGCGTCGATTGTGTTATTATTTCTATTAGAAATGTACATGCATAAGCAATACAACTAGGAGGTACAAAATACATGGAAGTAAGAATTGAAAATCTTACCAAGACCTTCGTTGGCCGTAAAGGCGCGGAAACGACGGCTGTTAGCCAAATGACTTTTACTATTCCAGATGGTAAATTAGTCGGCTTACTTGGGCCTAGTGGTTGTGGTAAATCAACAACTCTATATATGATTGCTGGTTTACATAAACCGACCAGCGGTCAAATCTGGTTTGGCGACCAAGATGTTACCAATGTTCCACCAGAAAATCGCGGGATTGGTTTAGTTTTCCAAAACTATGCTCTTTATCCACATTTATCCGTTCGTCAAAACATCACTTTCCCTTTAGATAATGTGCGTTTGCCCGGTCCTTTTGGAGCAGAAAAAAATCGCGTCTTTGATGTTAAACGCGATATTAGAAGCACCAATCGCGATATCAAAAATATTCAAAAGCAAATTGCTAAGCTTGGGAAAGAATCTATGAAGGTTGATACTAATATCGACAAGTTAGTTGCTAATAATCATAGCGATGTTGAAATTGAAGTCCTTAAAGAAAAGAAAGAACAAATTATTGCATCAATCAACATCAATAATGAACGTATTAATGAACTTAATAAACGTTTAGAAAAACTTGCTGATGATTTAAAAGAAGCTGAAGCTGCTCTCAATTTGGCTAAGGCTAATTACGCTGAATACACCCAGTTAGAAAAAGAATACAAAGCATCTTTGAATGCGATTGTTTCAGCTGAACAACAAGTGGCTAAATTAGAAACTAATGACGATCCCTCTTTAGAACAAGCCAAAGATGATTTAACTAATTTAAAAGAAAAATCTGCTACTTTGAAAGCGAAAGTGGATGATTTAAAAGAAAAATTTTCTTCTACTCGCACGCGCTTGACCAAGCAAGATAAAAACGCTATCGCTCACGAAATGGCTCGCATTGTTGATATTGAGCCTTATCTTGACCGCAAACCAAAAGAATTGTCTGGTGGTCAACAACAACGTGTCGCGATTGCTCGAGCTTTAGCAAAGCGTCCAAAAGTTTTGCTTTTAGATGAACCTTTGTCCAACTTAGATGCGCGTTTACGTCTACAAACTCGCGAAGAAATTAAACGCATTCAAAGAGAGACTGGTATCACGACTGTCTTTGTCACCCATGACCAAGAAGAAGCCATGTCAATTTCTGATACGATTGTTGTTATGAAAGAAGGCGTAATTCAACAAATTGATAAGCCTCAAAGTGTTTATGATGAACCCGCTAATTTGTTTGTAGCAAAATTCTTAGGTTCGCCAGCTATCAATGTTTTCGATGGTAATATTGTTAAAGGCAAATTATATGTTCATGAAGCTGTCTTTGATAATGATAAAGTTTATCAAAACCCCTTTAAACAAATTACCAAAGAAGAAGTTGTCTATCCTGGCAAAACTCCTGCCGATGATCCAATTAAGCGCATTGAAACGCACGAAAAAGATGTTTATGACCGTAAAGTAAATGTGGCTGTCCGTCCTGAAGCTTTTGCCTACGATCCACAAAATGGCAAAATTTTCATCGAAGTTGATTTTGTTGAACACATTGGTCGCGATATTACTATTGTTGGTAAAATTCAAGGTCAAAAACATAATGTGAAAATCATTATTCCTAGCGAACTTAGTAAAGATGTTGTCGGTCAAAAAGTTTTGCGCTTTACGCCGAAAAAATTCTTTGTCTTCGAAGAAGATGGTTCCCGCATTAAATAATTTGGTATCTGCTTATGGTTAAAAAGAAAACAAAGGATAAAGAAAACGACGCGATGCTCGTAAGTAAAGAAGTAACCTTTGTGGAAGAAAAGGAAAGTGCTCCTACCACAATGGTTTCTCCTAGTGGTGAAGCAGCGGTTGTTTTAGATGAAAAAAATGTTGTGGGAGGAAATAGCGTCTCCTTGCTTCATTTAGAAGCTAAAAGACGTCGCATTCAACTTCCTCAATGGGCGACAGCTTGGATTGTGATGATTCCGGCTTTAATTTTCATCGTGCTCTTTATGTTTTATCCAATCATCAACACCTTCTTCATGGCCTTTATTGAAGATTTCTCTTGGATTAGAGGCGGTGGTTCTTTTACAATTGGCAATTTTATTACCGCTGTTTTAGAACCTAACCCAATGCGCGAGATTCCTTCGTTTGGCTTTGGCAACTTTGCAGAAGTTTTATCCAATCGAGAATTTTTGAATGCGATTGGTAATACTGCTCTTTTAGTTATTATTGAAGTACCGTTAACTATTATTATTTCTTTAGTAATTGCCACTTGCTTAAATTCAATTAAAGTCCTCAAAGGTTTATATCAAACAATTTTCTTCTTACCTTATGTCACCAATACGATTGCTTTAGGCTTAATCTTTAATATGTTATTTAAAAGTGACGCTGGTGGTTTAGTTAATATTGTTTTAAGTTGGTTTGGTATCGAACCTGTCAACTGGTTACTCTATTTGAGTTCAAGCGGTCAATCAGCCACTAAATTTGCCTCTGGTGTCGTCATTGTCACTTATGCCGTTTGGGATGGCTTAGCTTTTAAGATTTTAGTCTTTATGAGCGGTCTAGCAACAATTGATAAACAATATTATGATGCCGCTAGAGTCGATGGTAGTTCGCGCCTAACAATTTGGCGTCGCATTACTCTTCCTCTATTATCGCCACAAATTCTTTATATCACGATTACTTCCTTCATTGGCGCCTTCAAGATGTATACTGGCGTTCGTGCTGTCTTCTTAAATAGTAATGCTTACTATTTTGGTGGTAGTGATGGAACGCAGTGGATGCCAATAGTTGGTTGGATTTATCGCGAATTGAAAGTTAACTCAATGTTTGAACCTGGCATCGCTGCTTCTGGTTCCTTAGTGTTATTAGTAATTATTCTTGTTATTACTGTCGTCCAATTTGCGGTTAGTAAGAAAAGAGTACATTACTAGAAAGGAGAAAATATGGCTACTGGTGAATTATATTTCGCTGATGAGAAAGCTCGTCGCAATTATAAAATAAAGACCGTTGTTGTTAATATTCTTCTCTATGGTTTTTTAACAATATTCGCGCTTTTTATGCTCGTTCCTTTTATCTTTATGCTGGTTGGGAGTTTTATTGATACTCTCGCATTCAATCAATTTACCGCTACTGGCGATTTCGCCTTCTTAGCATTTGATAATTGGACAGTTAATAACTATGTGAAAATTTTTGCTGCTACTACCACTAATAGCATGGGCGTCGAAGTCGAAAGAACTTCTTTTGCTCAATATTTCCTAAATACATTTGTTGTAGCAGTTGGTTCAACCTTAGTCACAGTTATTACTTCGGTTTTATCAGCCTTCGCTTTTGCTCGTTTAGAATTTAAAGGTAAAAACCTACTCTTTACATTATTATTATCAACGATGATGATTCCAGGTGAAATGATGGTTATTACTAATTATCAAACGACAATTGCCTTCGGGTGGGAATCGACATTCGCAGCACTTATATTTGTCCATGGTGTTTCAATTTTCTATATCTACTATTTAAGACAAACATTCCAGCAAATTCCTAATGAACTATATTTAGCCGCTAAAGTTGATGGTGTCGGCGATATTGGATATTTATGGAAAGTTATGTTACCAATTGGAATGCCTACAGTCATGACAATTGTCATTTTGTCCTTGATGGGAGCATGGAATTCCTATGTTTGGCCGCAACTTGTCGCTAACGGGATGTATCGTTATGATTCTGATTATGATATGCGACTAGTATCCAATGGTCTTATGGCTCTCTTCCAAGGCGATTTTGGTAATGATAATACTGCAATGATTGCTGGATCGACAGTCGTTACCGCTCCATTATTTATTTTCTTCTTGATTTTTAGAAAATATATTATGCGCGGAGTCAGTCGTTCTGGCATTAAAGGTTAATTTGGTGTTAACGCAATGCGTTAATATAGATTGAAAGGAGATAGAAAAAATTCCTATGAAAAAGAATTTAAAAATCAGTTCTCTAGCGATGCTAATGGGCGCCTCGCTTGTTTTATCAAGTTGCCCTGGAATGAATTATGACATTGAATTCTGGACAGGCTTTGGTTCTTCTTATACTGGAGCCTTAGAAACATTACTAGATGAATATTCTGAAATTAGTCAATTATCAATCTACCATGAATCAAAAGGTGGCTATGATAACTTGCAATCAGCGATTAATAACTCGGTTTCTCAAAACGCCTTCCCAAATATGGCGAACGGCTATCCCGATCATTTTGCTGGTTATATTTCATCGCAAATTATGGTGCCGATGGATGATTATATTGCTGCCTATGATACTGAACATGGCACAGATTTATTAAATGACTATTATGCAGACTACATGGTGGAAAACCAAACGCTTTATGAAGATTATACGATGGGTGTTCCATTTAACAAATCTACTGAAGTAATGGCTTATAATTTAACATTATTAGAAGCTCTTGATACCGTTGATGATACCATTATTGATGGTGACACGTTTGTTGCTCCCTCAACTTGGGATGAAATGGCAGCTTTAGGCCGTAAGATTATTCCAGCTATGCAGGGATTCTTTGGTAAAATTATCGGCACCGATTATAAGGTTTATGCTAATTCAGAGGCTGTCGTAGCGGCCGGAGTTGACACAGCGATGGACTTACGTTCGGTTACCGCTGATAAATTCCGTGTTTTCTCTTGGGATAGCGCGGCCAATATGTTCATTACATTAGTGCGTCAATGGGGTTCAGAATATACCGCTGTTGATGAATATGGTAATGGTACTGTTCAATTCTTTAATGATAAGAATACTAATAAAGAGAGAACCTTAGAAATGAGCAAGTATTGGCGAAATCTCTACCGCGAAGGTATCTTTGGTTTCCCAACTGATATGGGTGGTACAAGCGATTATTCAAGCGATCAATTTAAAGCTGGTAACTGCATTTTCACCATTTGCTCTAGTGGTGGTTTATCTTATAACACTGGTGGTAACGGTGAAGTCCATCTCGCCCCAATTCCTTATAATGTCACTAATTATGATGGTGAAGGCGAAGTTATCCGTAAATATGTCATTTCACAAGGTACATCTTTAGGTTTATTTGACCAAGGTGATGCTGAAGATATTCAAGATACTTTCAACTTAATCGTTTGGTTATCAACTGGTGAAGCGCAAGCTAAGTGGTCAGTCACTACCGGGTACTATCCAGCCAGTAAATCAGCAACCGAAACTGACACATATAAGAACTTTATTGCTGCTGATTCTGACTCTTTAACTGCGACACAAGTGCTCTATCAAGAAAGTTTCAATGTCAATGAAAAAAACTACATGTTAGAAGCGACCGAAGACGAAGTTGCTTGGGTTAAATTCGTCGATCCAGGCTTCATTGGCTCTTCAACTATTCGTACAGCTGTAACCAACGTTATGGCGCAAGTCTTCATGTGCAAAGATGAAGCCGACATCCCTGGCGTATTTGAAGATCTTTATAAGGGTTCTATTTCTCAATACGTTCCTATCGAAAATAGATAATTATTATGAAATATCGATCATTCCTTTTATCACTATTAGTAGCTTTACCACTACTAAGTGGCTGTAATGGTTTTAAGACTCCGGAAACCGATGCCTTAAAACTAACTGCTAGTTTCGAAAATCAAATTTTTACTGAACCTAGCGATGGTGTTAGGGCTATTGGTGAAGTTACCTTAACTGGTGTCACAGATGGTGATACGATGAATTTCTTGAATGGTCGAGTGGAAAATCCTCATCAAGTAAGTGAAGCCTCCTTTACATGCCGATTGATTGGCGTTAACACCCCAGAAAGTACTGCACAAGTTCAGCCTTGGGGTGTTAAGGCTTCTGCATTTGTTAAAAATATTCTCTGGGACGAAGCTAATAATTGTCAAAAAGTTTATTCGGTCGTCATGCAAAATGATTATGATTCATTTGAAATTACCGATAATACCTCTAGTGAGCGTTATTTGTGTTTTTTATGGTATCAAGCAAAAGCAGGCGATGATTATCGTTTATTAAATTTAGAATTGATTGAAAATTGTTATTCGGTCAATAATCTAGGAACATTTTCTTTGTTTTGTCCTTATTTAGAAGCCTTTAATCGCGCTGGCTTGGTGGCTTCAAATAGCGGTCGTCGCGTGAATGGCGAAATGGATCCCGATTACGATTACACCAATAAAATTTTAGAAGTTACAATTGATGAATTAAGAGAAAATTATAGCAATTATGGTGTCACTGAGGAAGAGGGTGGCAGCGGTGTTCGTCTTCATGTCATTGGAGTCGTAATTGGAATGATTGGCCATAACTTCATTTTGCGAGATTTGGTTGACCCTGATGAAGACGGCATCTATGAATCGATTTATCTTTATGTTGGTTTTGGTAAAGATTATCGCAATCGCTATCATATAGGCGATGTCGTTCAAGTTTATTGCCGCGCGACTACTTATAGTAACAATATCCAATTAACCGATTTGCAAGATGATGTTTTCTTAGGACGCGGTATAACTCGTCATATCAATGTTGAAAATTATGGCATTGAAAATAAAGAAGATTGGAATGACGAAACAAAGGTTTTAGCGATTGAAAACGCACTAAAAGAAATAAATTCTGAATATGTCTATAATATTGCCCCTTATCTATATACAGATGGAACAATTGACTCAAGCGATAAATTAAATCGCCTTGTTGGTCAATATGTTCAAATCGATGTGGTGGTGAGGGCTGCTGATGCTAATGATGAGGCTCCTTCTAATTCGGAAGAAGGTCAAAATTATTATCGAATAGCTGACGATGGTGATTATACTGTTTATGGGAAGCTTGCTAATAGCGATGTTAAACTAAACATTCGTTCGATTTTTGAATCAACTAATTCAAAAAATGTTGGCTTCTTCCGTATTGGTGTAACGTATCGAGTCACCGCGTATTTAAGTAAATATTATAATACCTATCAATTGCAGCTATTTAATAATGGAGTCGATGAACCATATTTCGATTCAACTCGTTATGAATGGGATGGCTCCACATATATTCGTGGATATGTTTATCCACTTTTAGCAAATTAAAGAAAGGAAAAAAGTATGAAAACGAAATTTGCTGGTTTGTTAGTTATTCCTCTATTAATCACGGGATTAACGAGTTGTTTAAGTGAAGAAGATTACCAAGCTTACGCCGATTACGCGGTTGGCGTTCGTGCTATTTGTGCGACAAGCGGCGGTGGTATTCCTTTAATTTCTGGTGAAAACGCCATGAATAATCTTTTATGCGATAATGGCGATAATGTTGAAGTCTTCTCTTATATGATGACTAAACCCCGCGGCTATGATAAAAGTTTACGCGTTGATTTTAGTTGGAGCTGGGATGAAAAATATAATGATTATTTAACTTTTGTTCCTAATAGCGATCCAGATAATGACGCGATTAGCACTATTGAAATTAATTTCGATAATATTCCTGATAAGCAATCTGTCCAAGTATCTTTCTCGGTCACTGCTTCGATCGAAGGTATGACTGCTAGTGCCGTTTATAACGCTAACGCTTATGGTACAACTTTAGAATTTGATGAATATACAATTGAAGAATTGTATCAAACTGGTAGCGATGGTAAATATTTTTGGATCAATAAAACTAATAACGATTCACCATTTTATTATGTTAAAACTCGCGGTTATGTCGTTGGTTATTTACCAGATGGCAATACTGCTTTAATCGCTGATGGCGAGCATTATATGACTCTTTATGCTGGTAGTGGTACCGCTTTACTCCCAGCTAATTATCGCCATTTAACGATTGGTAATTTAATTGAAGTTCGCGCGGAAACTGCTGGTTATTTTGGCGCTCCACAACTTTCTTATGTCAACGCTATTCGCGATATTCCTGAGGAAGAAAATACCACCAATGTTGAAATGCCTGCTGAAACAATTGATCTAACTGATGAATTATTTAAAACGCTTTCACAATTCGATGGTTATTGCCATCGCCCTGTGCAATTTGAAGGACGTTTCTTAGGTCAATATAAAGATCAAAGTGGTAATAATATTGATGCCTTTACTCCTGGCGCACGTTGCGTCTTTGGCGTGCAAGTTGGTAGTGTAACCGTCAATATTGCATATAACTATCACGTCAATCGTGGCGATGCAGGAATTGGTGATGCCTATGCCGCCGTTTTAGCTAATGTTAAACGCGGTGATACCCTTAAGATTAAAGGTACATTAAATTTCAATAGTGGTGTTCAAAGTGGCTGGGAAAGCACAGCTGACGCCGCTTATGAAGTTATGCCTTGGAATGAAGGCGATATCGCTTTAGCTGCTGCTTAATTCATTCTTATTCAAAAACTAATTAGGGGTCAAATTTGGCCCCTTTTTATCTTGAATATTGTCTTTAGTTATATTATTATAAGTGCACTTGCACCATTAGCTCAGCTGGAAGAGCAACTGACTCTTAATCAGTGGGTCGCAGGTTCGATTCCTGTATGGTGTACCATCTATCAAAAAACGCCTATAATGCTTGTCATTATAGGTTTTTTTACTAAAATTTGTTTTCGATAACATTTAAAGCAAAAAATGCTTTTTTAGGCAAAAATAAAACCATATTGTATTGTTAATGGTTTCTACATATTGGTTTATATAATTTTTTGGAGAAGATACTTTTTGAAGTATAGTGCAAAAATTTGCCATTAGAGGATAATTTTTGCACTTTTAATTCATTTAGAAATAATCTTTTTTATGATGCATATACTACTTATTCTTTTTTAAAAAATAAATTCCCTAATGAAAGCGTTTACATAATGTATCTTATAAATAAATCTCTAAAATAAATATGTGAAAACACTTATTCTTTTATCTGGGTTACCTGGGGTAGGGAAGTCCACTTGGGCTAGAAAATACGCTAGAGAGCATCCTTTTACAATGATTGTTAGTAGCGATGAGTTAAGAAAGGTAATGACTGGCGAATTTCAAAACTTTACTAAAGAAAAAGAAATGTGGCAACGCTTTTACGATTTAATCATCTTTGGTCGCGATCATTATCAACATATCACCGTTATTGTCGATGCGACTAATTTGCATAATCAATTTCGGATAAAATATGGGGAAATCGCTGGTTTTGATCATAAAATTTATGTCGATTTTAATAAATCGATGGAAGAAGTATTGAGGCAGAATCAGATGCGCGTTAATGAACGAATTGTCCCCACTGATGTGATTAGAAGAATGGAATCGACTAAAGACGAATTAAATGATACTGTTTTAAATCTATTCGATGAATGCTGGAGAATTTCTTAGTTATTACATTTATTATCGCTATGCTATAATAAGCATATGAATAAAAGTAAGGCGCGAAAATATTTAAAAACTATCGAAAGCATTCGTCGCAAATACATTTCTTTAGAGATGATAGCCAATAAAATTGGCATTTATAGCGATATCATCGCGGATGAGTTGTCTTATTTTGATCCGCTGATTAAATTAGATTTAGATTATAATGTCAAAGATTTAATTCCGGCCTTGACTGAATATATTAATCAAGTTAATGAGGCAAAAGAGCCAACTAAAAAAGAACATAGTAGCATCAAGAAAAAACAATTAGAACAATATGATTCAGTTTCGGATTTTATCTACAAAAAACTTACAATTTCAGGATTTTTCGATCGAAATTTAACTATTAAACCGCAAGATTTAAAAGTGCTTCGTCGTTTAATTAATGAGGAACTTCGTCCCAAAAAGAAGAATAAATAAAATAAGTTTTTTCCTTTCTTTTCTTATATTTAAACATTTTGTTTTTAGCGCTTGATTTTTCATTTTAGATATTGATATCTAAAGTCTGTAAATTTATAATATTTTCGATATAAAAAGGAGATTTTAATCGTGGAAGTTAAAAAAACATTTCTCTCGGTAGATGGTAATACTGCTGCGGCGATGGGTAGCTATCACTTTACAGAAGTAGCTGGCATTTATCCTATTACCCCCAGTTCACCGATGGCCGAATTAGTTGATGTCTATGCCTCAAAGGGCCAAAAGAATTTCTTTAATCAACCAGTTAAGGTTGTGGAAATGCAGTCGGAAGCTGGTGCTTCTGGAACGGTGCATGGGGCTTTACAAGCTGGTGCGTATGCAACTACTTATACCGCTAGCCAAGGCTTGTTGTTAATGATTCCTAATATTTATAAATGGGTTGGCGAACTATTGCCAGCTGTCTTACATGTTTCCGCTCGTTCTTTAGCGACGCGCGCTTTATCAATTTTTGGCGATCATCAAGATATTTATGCCGTTCGTCAAACTGGCATTACGATGCTTTGTTCACATTCAGTGCAAGAAATTGCTGATTTAACGCCTATTGCTCATCTCATCGCAATGGAAAGCGAAGCACCTATTCTTCATTTCTTTGATGGTTTCCGCACCTCTCATGAAATTCAAAATGTTGAATTTGTCGATGAAGAAGAATATCGCAAATTAATGCCTTGGGATAAAATTGAAGACTTTAGAAAAAGAGCTCTCAATCCTCACACCCATCCTGTTACTCGTGGTGGAGCAGAAAATGATGATATTTATTTCCAAGGTAGGGAAGCTCAAAACGAACATTATAGTAACGTTTTAAAAGTTGCTGAAAAATATTTAAAAATTGCTAGCGAACTGACAGGTCGCGAATACGCTCCATTTACTTATTATGGGGCAAAAGACGCCACTGATGTGATTGTTGCGATGGGTTCGGTGAGTGAAACTGCCATTGAAGTCATTGATGCTTTAACGAAAAATGGTGAAAAAGTTGGCTTAATTAAAGTTCACTTATATCGCCCTTTCTCAGCTAAACATTTAATTGAAAAAATTCCAGCTTCTACCAAGCGCCTCGCAGTCTTAGATCGCACAAAAGAAATTGGGGCTAGCGGTGAACCACTTTATGAAGATGTCGTCAGCGCTCTTAAAGTGATGGGCAAAAATGATATCGAAGTTTATGGTGGTCGCTATGGTTTATCGAGCAAAGATACTCAACCCAAACACATTAAATCAGTCTTTGATTTCTTAAAGCATAAACCTCATCATAATTTCACAGTGGGCATCGAAGATGATGTTACTCACTTATCAATTCCAGTCGATGATTCCTTCCATATTAAAGGCAATTATACATCTTGCTTATTCTATGGTTTAGGGAGCGATGGAACAGTTTCTGCTAATAAGTCTTCGATTAAGATTATTGGTGACGCCACTCATCAATATGCCCAAGCATATTTTGCCTATGACTCAAGAAAGGCTGGCGGTGTTACACGCTCGCATCTTCGCTTTGGTAAATCGCCAATTCATTCAACCTATTATGTTGAAAACGCCGATTTCATTTCTTGTTCCCTCGATACATATCTTTTCAAATTTGATATGCTCAAGAATTTAAAAGAGGGCGGTACTTTCTTACTTAATACCGATATGGATGATGAATTATTAATCAAATCTATGCCAAATCGGGTCAAACATCAACTCGCCACTAAACATGCTAAATTCTATGTAATTGATGCGAATAAGATTGCTCATGAAATAGGCATGGGTCGTCACACTAATACGACGCTACAATCTTCTTTCTTCTATCTTAATCCGGGCATTATGCCTTATGAAGACGCTCGCGCTTGGATGAAAAAATTAGCGGCCAAAACTTATGCAAAAAAAGGTCAAGATGTCGTCGAACTTAATTATAAAGCAATTGATGCTGGCTCAAGTGGTTTAAGAGAAGTTAAAGTTGATCCAGCTTGGGCTGAACTAAATCCTAAACGTGTCCGCGAAATGACTGGTGATGAATATTTTGATTCCTATGTTTCGCTTGTTGGCTCATTAGATGGTGATACTATCCCCGTTTCTAAATTTAGAGAATTTGAACTTCTTGATGGCACAATGGAAAACGATATCACCTTCAAAGAAAAACGTTCTATTGCCGATATGGTTCCAGAATGGAATAAAGACGATTGCATTCAATGTAATCAATGCGCCTTCGTTTGTCCGCACGCCACCATCCGTCCATTCCTATTAAATGAAAATGAGCTAATGAATGCTCCTAAGGCAATTAAAGAAGATGTCCTTGATGCTCTTGGTGGTCCTGCTTTAAAGGGCTATAAATTCCGCATTCAAGTTTCGCCTAAAAACTGCGTAGGTTGTGCTTTGTGCGTTAGTGAATGTATGGCGAACAAGATGGGAAAACATGCATTAGTCATGAAAGAAGCTAAAGAACAATTCCATCTAGAAGAAGCTGCTGATTATTTATATAAACATGTCGAATATAAAGCTAATTTGGTTCCGACTAATACTGTTAAAGGCGTTGGTTTCTTGATGCCTTATATGGAAGTTAGTGGGGCTTGTGCTGGTTGTGGTGAAACGCCATATTACCGCCTTGTTTCTCAATTATTTGGTAAAGACATGTTAGTGGCTAACGCAACTGGTTGTTCTTCAATTTATAGCGGTTCTACACCTTTAACACCATTTTGCACCGATAAGAATGGTCAAGGGGTGGCTTGGGCGAATTCTTTATTTGAAGATAATGCCGAGTTCGGCTATGGTATGCGCATTGCTACCAACTATAAATTAGCCCAAATTATTCGCATTTTAAGCGCAGCAAAAGACGCTAGCGATGTCAGCGATGAATTAAAAACTACCATCGACCAATATTTAAATAACATTAAGAATAAAGACGAAGCTCGCAAAATTATTCCTACACTAGTTCAACTAGTTAAGGAAAGCGAAAATGCAGCCGTCAAAGAAGTTCTTAATTATGAACGCGATTTATTAGATAAATCAGTGTGGATTATTGGCGGTGATGGTTGGTCATATGATATTGGCTATGGTGGATTAGATCACGTTTTAGCTAATGAAGATGATGTCAATGTCCTCGTCTTAGACACTGAGGTTTATTCAAATACCGGTGGTCAATCTTCAAAATCATCTCAAACTGGTTCAATTGCTAAATTTACCGCGAGTGGGAAGACGGGAGCTAAGAAGAATCTCGCCTTGATGGCGATGGCGTATGGCCATGTTTATGTCGCTCAAATCTCGATGGGCGCTAATCCGATGAAAGCTATTCAAGCTTTAAAAGAAGCCGAAAGCTACGATGGTCCATCTTTAATCATTTGCTACGCTCCTTGTGCTAACCACGGCATTAAAGGCGGCTTGTCTAATACGATGAAAGTCGAAAAGAAAGCGGTTGAAAGTGGTTATTTCCCAATCTTTAGATATGATCCGCGAAATGCCGCTAGTGGTAAGCCATGCCTTACATTAGATATGAAAGAACCTGATTTCACTAAATTCCGTGAATTTGTGATGGGCGAAACTCGCTTCTCACAACTCCCAATCGTCAATCCTGAACATGCTGAAGAGTTATTACAAAAATCTGAAATGCATGCGAAGGAACGCTACGAAAGAATTAAGAAATTTGGTCTATAATTATTAATTACTTAAGGGGGCTACATTAAGTAGCCTCCTTTTATAAAAAACATCTCTATGTAGAGATGTAATCATTTAAATGGTCGGAACGATGAGATTTGAACTCACGGCCTCTTCCACCCCAAGGAAGCGCGCTACCAAGCTACGCCACGTCCCGAGCAAATATTATTATAATCATTTATTTATTTTTTAAAAGAGATATATGCAAGAACAGAATACGATTTTTATTAAAGGTGCTCGCGATAATAACTTAAAAAATATCGATTTAGAAATACCAAAAAATCAATTGGTAGTTTTTACTGGTTTATCGGGTTCGGGTAAAACTACTTTAGCATTCGATACAATCTTTAAAGAAGGTCAAAGACGTTATATTGAATCGCTTTCTAGTTATGCGCGACAATTTTTAGGTAATATCGAAAAGCCAGATGTCGATGCGATTGAAGGGCTATCGCCAGCTATTTCCATCGATCAAAAAACAACCTCGCATAATCCTCGTTCAACTGTAGGAACAGTCACAGAAATCTACGATTATTTAAGGTTACTATTTGCTCGCGTTGGTGTTCCTTATTGTCCAAACCACAATCTGCCAATTGTTTCATTTTCACCAACGAAGATGCGCGATATTGCTTTAGGATATCCTAACGGTACAAAGCTTTATATTTTAGCCCCGATTGTTAAAGATGAAAAAGGGATGCATCTTGATACTTTAAAAAGAATTAAAGAACAAGGCTTTGAAAGAGTGCGCATCGATGGCAAAATCATGCGCTTAAGCGAAGTTGAACCTTTAGAAAAAAATATTCGTCATCATATCGACATTGTCATCGATCGTTTAATTATTAAAGAAGATATTGCCTCCCGCTTATTTGAATCGATTGAATTAGCTTTAGATTATGGCCATGGCTATTTAATTTTTTTATCTGATATTGAAGAAAGATTATTAAGCGAACATCACGCTTGTCCAATTTGTGGTTTTTCTGTTCCTAAACTCGAACCTAGGTTATTCTCTTTTAATGCTCCAATGGGGTATTGTCCCTCTTGCAAAGGCTTAGGTATTAAAAGAGAGGCATCTAGTGACATCCTCGTGCCCAATGAAGACTTATCGATTGATCAAGGAGCGATTAGGTGGTTTAAAAATACGGTTAATACCTCCAATTTAGAATGGCAAGAGTTTAAGTATTTATTAGATCAATATCATATTCCCACGAATATCCCCTTTAAAGAATATAGCAAAAAAGAAAGAAATATTATCTTTCATGGTTCTGATCGCCGTTTTAAATATGTTTTAACTTCATCTAGTGGTAACAAGATGCATCGCAGTGGCTATATCGAAGGTATTCTAGATAAAATCACCCGTTTATATAATGAGACTAATTCCGAAATGATGCGTCAATTATATGGCTTTTATATGCGCGATAATGAATGTCAAATGTGCCATGGCGCCCGTTTATCTAAAGAAGTTTTAGCAATTAAAGTCAATGGCTTAAACATCTATGAAGTTACTTGTTTATCTATCGATAAATTGGTTACATTTATTAAAGATTTAGATAATATTTTAACCGATTATCAAAAACAAATTGTACATTTATTAAAAAAGGAAATTCTCAATCGAGCGGAGTTTTTAGTTGATGTTGGTTTATCTTATTTATCGCTAGCAAGAATGGCTGCTACTCTTAGTGGCGGCGAAGCCCAACGCATTCGTCTAGCGACGCAAATTGGTTCTAAATTATCTGGCATACTTTATGTGTTAGATGAACCATCCATTGGTTTACATCAACGCGATAACGCTCGCTTGATTAAAACGATGAAAGAGATGCGCGATTTAGGTAATACATTAATCGTCGTTGAACACGACGAAGAAATGATGTTAGAAGCTGATTATCTTGTCGATATTGGTCCAGGTGCCGGAATCCATGGTGGAGAAGTAGTGGCCCAAGGTTCATTAAAAGATTTAATTAATGAGCCGCGATCAATTACTGGCAAATATCTTTCCCACCAATTAGATATTGCTTTGCCAGCTACTCGAAGAAAAGGAAATGGCAAATTCTTAGCACTCACTGGAGCGGAATGCAACAATCTCAAAAATATTGATATAGAATTGCCTTTAGGAACATTAATATTAATTACTGGTGTTTCTGGTAGTGGCAAATCCTCTTTAATCAATCAAACTTTAGTACCAGCTTTATTAGAGAAAATTAACAAAAAAGGTGAGTACCATCCAGGTAAATATCAATCACTTAGCGGCTATAAAAATATCGATAAAGTTGTCAATGTTACCCAAGAACCAATTGGTAAGACACCGCGATCTAACCCAGCCACCTATGTGGGAGTTTTTGATGACATCCGCGCTTTATTTGCTGAAACACCTCTAGCGAGGGCAAAAGGTTATGATAAAGGTCGCTTTTCATTTAATGTTCCTGGTGGCAGATGCGAGCATTGTCAGGGAGCAGGTGTCAGCCGCATTTCAATGAATTTTTTACCTGATGTTTATGTTAAATGTGATGAATGCGATGGCAAAAGGTATAATGACGAAACTTTAGAAATTACTTATAAGGGTAAGAATATTTATGAGATTTTAGAGATGACAATTGAAGACGCGCGCGATTTTTTCGCTAATCGCGTCCAAATTAAAAGAAAATTAGATACTTTATACGATGTTGGTTTAGGCTATATGAAACTTGGCCAACAAGCGACAACTCTTAGTGGCGGCGAAGCTCAAAGAGTTAAATTAGCTTATGAACTCCAAAAACGCCCAACAGGCAAAACCTTGTTTGTCTTAGATGAACCAACAACTGGTTTGCATAAAGATGATATCAAGCGATTGATGATTGTTTTAGAAAGAATTGTCGATAATGGCGATACTGTATTGATTATTGAACACAATTTAGATGTCATCAAGTTAGCTGATTATATTATCGACTTAGGACCTGAAGGCGGCGATGGCGGTGGTCAAATTATCGCTTTAGGAACGCCTGAGGAGGTTGCTAAAAATCCTAATTCTTTTACCGGACAATATCTGCGAGAATATTTAAATGCAAATTGCTATTTAAAAAAATCTTAAATTTGGTAAACTAATCAAGTATGAATATTGCATTTTTTATTATCTTTCTTTTATTAGGATTAGCCTCGTTTGGCTATGGCTTTGTTTATGTCATTAAAAAAATAAAAACGAAAGATGATGATAAACTACATAAGATAGATTACTTGAGATTTTTAATTCCCGTTTTTGTTACTGGTATCTTTACTTTTTTAAGTAATCTTTTTCTTGGTTATGTGCAAAACTGGGTTTATAACGTCAAAGAATACCTCTTTTTAGCCTTTGGCTCTTATTTCTTTGCCACTTTTATCACCTATTTTATTTATGCCTTCGTTTTATATTATTATAAGCCGACTTTAGAAGTTGAACGCCGTAAATATATTTTTTATTCGTTGTTTCCAAGCGCAATCTTAGCGATTGTCACGATGTTTTTAATGAGTGAAGGCATGGCGATGCACTTGACTTATCCACTTGTCACAGGGATCAATATTGGCTCCTTTCATATTCAGTTTTATGGCATTTTAATTGTTAGTGGGGCTGTTTTAGTCTACTTTATTTGCGATCACCGTTTCTATCAGCGCTTTAAAAAGCATGGCATTCTTGATCCGATCTTTTTAATTGCTTTCCCAATGGGAATAATCGGCGCGCGCCTATGGTATTGTTTAGTCCTTGAACCAGCACATTATTTAGCTGATCCAGTTAAGATTTTATATATTTGGGAAGGCGGCTTAGCGATTCAAGGTGGGGCGATTTTTGGCATTATTTTTGGAGTCATTGCCATGATTACTTTGAGAAAATATGTCAATATTCGTTGGGCGATGGATATCATTGTTCCAGCCATTTTAATTGCACAGGCAATTGGAAGATGGGGCAATTTCTTCAATCACGAAGTTTATGGTGCGGCGGTAGAAGGAAGCAGTTGGTCATTCTTACCAACGATGATTTATAATCAGATGGGTGTAGAATTTTCTAATGGTATGATCAGTGGTACCCAAATCTATGTCCCCTTATTTTTAATTGAATGCGTCTCTAATTTGGCTGGTTATTTCATCATTGCTTATGCGATTGGACAGCCATTAAAAAAATGGTTATCTTTAGGCGATTTAACTGCTTGTTATATTATTTGGTATGGTTTAACTCGCATCATTATGGAACCGATGCGACAAGGTTGGGGAAACGATGGAGAAGCTTTTGCGTATTCGCAATCTTATATTACCGCTTTCGTTTTTGTCGGCGTTGGTGTTTTATTAATCATCGCCTTCCATGTTTACGATTATATTAGGAAGAAAAAAGGCAAAGAACCTCGCAATTGGTTCACGGCTTAAAATAAATGTTTAAAGCAATCTTATTTGATTTTGATGGGACACTATTAGATAGTGACCAAATGATTTTTGAAGCCTTCAAAATCTTATATCAAAAATATAAACCAGAGGTTGACGCTGATTTTTCTCATACATTAACTTTTTCTGGGCCACCGATTCTTGAGACACTTCAAAAAGAATTTCCTAAGCAAAATATTGATAAAATTTATCATGATTATTTAAAAATTACTCCGCCTTTATACCAAAAATATGTTCGTTTATATGATGGGGTAATACCCTTATTAAACGCTTTAAAAAAGCGCGGCATTAAACTTGCTTTAGTGACTTCAAAAAGGCGGATACATACCGAGATGACTTTAAAGCAACACCATTTGGAAAACTTATTTGATGTAACGGTCACTCCTGATGAAGTTAAATGCAATAAACCATCGCCAGATGGATTAAATTTTGCTTTGAATGTTCTTGGTGTTTCTATAGATGAGGCATTATATGTTGGTGATAGTGAATATGATGCTTTAGCAGCAAAGAACGCCAAGATGAAATTTGCATTAGTAGGGTGGAGCCCACGTAAAGACAAAATAACTATTCAACCAGATTATCTAATTAAAAAATTTTCTTCTTTTATCGAAGACTTAAATTTGTCGTAAGCTTATTACTTTTAATTTAGTTTCATCATTGTAATTATTTTTTAAAAATTATGCAGAATTAAAAAACATTTTGTCTTTTTCTACTATATGTTAAAATATGGCTACAAGATTTATCGTTTCTTTTTAAAAGGAGGCCTATCTTATGCATTTGAATCTTAAAAAATCGTTAGTCGTTTCCTTTTTAATTTTTTAATCGCTTTATTTTTTATGGCATTTAATCCGTCTAGTTATAAATATTTAGGGAGAGATAGTTATGAAAATATTATTGAGAAATTATCGTAGTCATGATGCTTTTGATATTACTTCTTTGATTTTTACTTTTTTTTAATTTGATTCTTTTCTTATTTTCACTAGTTGTTCTTTCTCCATTAATTGTCAGTTCGACCCAAGATTATCTCTCTAATGGTATCGATAACACCTTTAATACTTATATACTCATTGCCAGTTGTATTGTGATAAGTGTTTTTATTTCACTGGTAATTTTATCTTCCCTTCTACTAGTATTTCAAAATAAGAAGTTAAATTTTATTTTTATCAACCTTATTTGGCTTATCTCTTTGGCAATTAATTTTATTTTCTTTGTTTCTAATACATTTAAGGGTGGCTTATTTTTTTCTTTTGCTAGTTATGCCTCAGCTTCTTTTATTAATTATGTTTTATATGTACTTTGTTATTTATTTAAGGATGACAAACGAAGATGGTATGACTATTTATTAATGATTATAGGAGGTTTTATCCTTGGGCTTGCTACTAGCTATCGAGATTTTGTCTGCTTGCAACTTTTTGTGCAAGACCTTGGCGCCGATTGGCTTTATTTTGATTTTCTTTATATCGCTAGAATAATAATAACTACTTTAACTTATGGCAGTATTTCATATTTTTATTTATCTAATTTCAAAAAGATATCGACATTAAATGCAATTTTAATAAGCGCTACTTTTGCGCTGATCGCCCTCGCTTTATCAGCCTATAATATTTTTTATCCTCCTTGGCTTTATCTAATTGGTTTTGCTTTTAGTTATGCTTCATTCTTTTTAATAATCTTTTTCCCATTAGCAATTCATCGCTTCATTACTAAACGGCAAAATAAGACAACACAATTAGCGATTGCTGAGCAAGTTAAATAAGACTTTATAGCAAATGATTGTATCGCTTATTTCTTAGATTGGCTATAATATTAACGAGGTAAGCTTAGTGGAACTATTTTTGATTACTGGTGTTAATGGTGCGGGTAAAACCACCTTGATTTATACCCTTGAAGAACTCGGCTATTTTATCATTGAAAATTTACCAGTATCTTTAAAAGAAAACTTATATTTAGAGATGAAAAAAACTCCAAATAAATATGAGCGTCTCGCGTTGACTGTACCGGTAGAAGAAGCCTTAGAATTCAACAACTTTTTTAAAGAAAAGAAGGATGTTCGGACGATATTTTTAGGATTAAATTGTAGCGAATCTTCCCTAATTGAACGTTTTAAATTAACGCGTCGCTTTCATCCTCGTCAAGCCCATGGTGCCTCTTTGAGTCAAGCGATCGCTATTGACCGCAAACACTTTGATGAGCTTCGCGTCAAATTAGATATCTTAATCGATACTTCTAAACTGCAAAGTTCTGAATTGCGTCGTTATATCTATAAAATTATTGAAGGAGATCGCGATAATACATTGTGTTTATCTTTCACAAGTTTTGGGTTTAAAAAAGGCGTGCCGATGGATGCTGAAATTGTTTTTGATACTCGTAATATTCCCAATCCGTTTTGGATTGATGAATTAAAAGATTTAACGGGTTTAGATCAACCAGTTATCGATTATGTGATGAAACAAAAAGAAACAAAAGAATTGCTATCTCATATCATCGATTATCTTTCTTATTACGCTTATGAAGCGAGTAAAAGTGGTAGAAATCTCTTAGCGATTGCTATTGGGTGTACGGGTGGGCATCATCGTTCGGTTGCTATAGCTACTTATTTAAAGAAATATTTTTCTAAAGAATATAAAACAATTGTTTTCCATAAAGACTTAAATTAAATGTATCAAAACACTATTTCTTTTTCACGTTTAGTTAAAGACGAGTTAGTTGCTAATGAGTATCCTGATGAACGATTAAGATCGTTATTAAGTGCTTTTACGCGCATTAATGGCTCGCTACACATTATTGAAAAAAAGAGCATCTTGTTGTTAAAAACTGAAAACGTTAAGATTGCTAAATTTATTTATCAATCATTTATTCATTTGTATGGTGTTTCTCCTTCTTTTGTCTATTTGAAAAAGCTTAATTTTAAGAAAAAAATTATCTATCAGATTTTAATCGAAGGGGAAATTAATGATATTTTAAGCGATTTAGAAATTGATTTTTTAGAAGGCAAAATTGCTAAAAATATTATTTATAACGATGAATTGATTTCAGCCTATTTAATTGGGGCTTTTCTAAGTAGTGGCTCTGTTAACTCGCCTTATAGTAAATCTTATCATTTTGAAATTTCTTTAAATGAAGAAAATTATGCAAAATGGTTTCAAAAATTATTTTTAAAATATCATGGTGGTTCTTTTGATGTCAAAGTTACTTTTAGGCGCGATAAATATGTTATTTATTTAAAAAAAGCTGACCAGATTGTCGATTTTTTAATTCTATTAGGAGCGACTGAAGCGGCTTTAAAATTTGAAGAAATTCGTCTTGATCGCGACTTTGCTAGCATTGGTAATCGCTTAGAAAATCTCGATAAAGCGAATTTAAATAAAACTTTAAAAAGTTCATTAGAATTAATCGAGGATATTAATTTACTCGAGAGTAAAGGCGTATTTTTATCGCCGAGAATGCAGCTATTTATTAAATTAAGAAAGGAATATGAAGATGCTTCCTTTAAAGAATTAGCGGAAAAGATGAGCGATATATTAAAGGTGAAAATTACTCGCTCTAACATCAACCATTTAGCCCGACAAATTCGACAAAAAGCATCTAATTATCATCGTTAAGTTATGGCAATTAATGTGTTAGAACAACTAGGAAAAAGAATCGTCTTTTTAAGAAAGCAGAGAAACCTTTCGCAGTTAGAATTAAGCATCGCTAGTGATATTAATCGTAATTATTTATCGGATTTAGAAAATGGTCGTCGCAATCCTAGTGTTCTCGTTTTAGCTAAAATTAGCGATGCTCTAGGTGTCTCGATGAGCGAATTATTTAAAGGAATTGATAATTTTTTATAATAAAATATAACAATTTATCGTGGCTTTTCGTTATTATTTTCAATCGTTAAAAAGATACTTTTTTTTATAAAAAAAGTTATCTATAATATTATCGTGAAAAAGGAGGACATTATTAATGTCAATTAAAGTTGCAATTAATGGTTTCGGAAGAATCGGACGTCTCGCTTTCCGTAGAGCCTACGAAACCGGTGAATTTGAAGTTGTTGCGATCAATGACTTATCTGATGCAAAAACTTTAGCCTATTTACTTAAATATGATACGGCTCATAAACGTTTTGGTGTCGACGATATCACTGTCGATGAAGAGAAAAACGCGATTGTTTATAAAGGTAAAGTGATTCCTGTGATTGGTCAACCTGATCCAAAATTAATTAAATGGTCAGATTATGGCGCGGATATTGTCTTAGAATGCACCGGTCGCTTCAAAGGCTATGATGATGCGAAAGTCCATGTGGAAGTTGGTGGGGCAAAAGGCGTCGTTATCTCCGCTCCAGCAAGTAAAGGAACTCCAACCTTCGTCTATGGTGTTAATACCGACCTCTTAAAGAAAGATATGCAAGTCATCTCTGGTGCGAGTTGTACGACTAACTGCTTAGCCCCAGTTTGCAAAGTCTTAGTTGATAAATTCGGTGTTCGTGGTGGTTATATGACAACTGTTCACGCCTACACAAATGACCAAACGACTCTCGACTTAGTTAAAAAAGGTAATTTGCGTCGTGGTAGAGCGGCTGCTGCAAACATTGTGCCAACAACAACAGGCGCCGCTAAAGCAATTAATTTAGTTATTCCTGAACTAGAAGGCCGTCTTCGTGGCGGTGCTCTCCGTGTCCCAGTTGTCGATGGTTCATTAGTTGATTTATCATTAATGCTCAAGAAAGAAGTTAGTGTTGAAGAAGTTAATGCCGCTATGAAAGAAGCCGCTAATGGTGCTCTTAAAGGCGTCTTAGGATACACAGAAGATGAGATCGTTTCTAGCGATATTATCGGTGCAACCGCTGGTTCAATCTTCGATGCCACCCAAACAACTTGCTTCAGCACTCCTGAAGGCGAACAATTAGTCAAGGTTGTCGCTTGGTATGATAACGAATATAGTTATACCTGCCAAATGATGCGCCTTGCAAAAGAATACGCTCACGTCTTAGGCGTTAAATAATTAAATTAATTCAAGCACCCCTTTAATGTGGGTGCTTTTTATTTAAAAAGGAGAAAATTATGCTTACAGTTGATAATTTAAAAGATTTAAAGGGTAAACGCGTTTTAGTGCGTGTCGACTTTAATGTTCCTTTAAAAGAAGGCAAAATTCGCGATGATAACCGCATTGTAGCCGCTTTACCAACGATTAAAAAACTCGTTAACGAAGGCGCGAAGGTCATCTTGATGTCGCATTTAGGCAAAATCAAACATAAAGAAGCTCCCGAAGTGGTGGAAGCCCAAAAGAAGAAAAACGATTTAAGTGTGGTCAGAGGGCGTCTAGAAGAACTTCTTGGAGTAACGGTTAGTTTCTGCCCAGAACTTAAAGGCAAAGATTTTCATTATTTTGTCGATACTTTAGAAGATGGAACAGTTCTTTTATGCCAAAATACCCGCTATGAAAAAGGTGAGGAAAAGAATGATTCAGAACTTGCCAAAGAATGGGCTAGTGTTGCCGATGTCTTTGTGATGGATGCGTTTGGTAGCGCTCATCGTGCACATGCTTCTACTAACGGTATTCCAGCTATTTTAAAAGAAGAAGGTAAACCTGTCGCATGCGGCTATTTAGTTGAAAAAGAAATTAATTCTTTAATGCGTTGCGTCGATGTCAAAGATAGCGATCGTCCCTACGTTGCTATTTTAGGCGGCTTAAAGGTTTCTGACAAAATTAAAGTTATCGATTCATTGCTTAAAAAATGCGATAAAATCCTCATTGGTGGTGCAATGGCTTATACTTTTGCAAAAGCTTTAGGAAAAGATGTTGGTACTTCGCCATGTGAATTAGATCAATTAGATTATGCCTTGAAGTGCTTAAAAGAGGCGAATGGTCGCATCGTTTTACCACTCGATAGCGTAGCGGCGAATGGCTTTGATGATTGGACTGATAAAAAAGTAACTTCCGATCAAAATATTCCTGAAGGTTATCAAGGGATGGACATTGGTCCAAAAACTATCAAATTATTTAAAGAAGAAATTAGTAAAGCTAAAATGGTCTTTTGGAATGGCCCGATGGGCGTCTTTGAACAAAAAGATTTCCAAGCTGGCACTTTAGCAATTTGCGAAGCAATTCGCGAACTTGACGGCAAAGCTTTCACCGTTTGTGGTGGTGGCGATAGCGCGGCGGCAGTTAAAGAATTTGGTTTTAAAGATGACTTTAGTCATGTTTCGACTGGCGGCGGTGCTTCTTTAGAAATGATTGAAAACGATGGCCATCTTCCTGGCGTCGATATTTTGAAATAATATGCGTCGTAAATTACTATTTGGCAATTGGAAGATGAATAAAACTCGCTCAGAAGCTGAGGAGTTTGCTCTAGCAAGTAAAGAATTATTGGAACTTGCTTCTAAGCACAATATCGATATTGGGGTTGCTCCAACTTTCTTGTCTTTATGTAAAGTCAAAAAGACTAACCCTGATTTGCTAGTTGCCGCTCAAAACTGCCACTATGCTCCTAGTGGAGCGTTCACTGGTGAAATTTCCATTCCTATGTTACTCGATTATGGCATAAAGATGGTCATTATTGGTCATAGTGAACGTCGCACTTATTTTAACGAGACCAACAAAACTTGTTCAATGAAAATCGATGCCTTACTAGCAAACGATATGATTCCTTTATATTGCGTGGGTGAAACGTTAGAAGAATTTGAAAAGGGCATCACTAAAGATGTTATCTATGACCAAATTAAAGTTGGTTTAGCTAATGTAAAAAAAGAAGACGCTTCTAAATTAATAATCGCCTATGAGCCGGTTTGGTCGATTGGAACCGGTAAAAATGCTTCGAAGGAAATCGCCGAAGACATTTGTCGTTATATTCGCGAGTTATTAAGAGAAATGTTTGGTGATGTTAGCGATGATATTCGCATTTTATACGGTGGTTCAGTAAAACCTGAAAATGTTAAAGATTATTTATTGCAGGAAGATGTCGATGGTGCTTTAATTGGTGGCGCCTCTTTAAAAGTCGATTCTTTCCGTCAATTGATTAATAATGTGATTGAATAAATGACAAATAAAGAACAACAAATCATTTACGATGCTGACGCTAAACCATCATCTAAGATGATGGGGATGATTTTTCTTTACGCTTTAGTCGCTTTATTAATTAGCGGCGTTGTATCGATTGCTGCCTCTATTTTATTCACTTATCTATTACCGATTAGTGAAGAAGCGAATGCATTAATTTATTACATCATCATTGCTGTCAGTGGCTTCGCATTAATCGGCATGATGATCTGGATCCAAATTGGAGTATTTCGCAATAAAACGCGGCATATTCTCATCCCCTTTATCATCTATGCTTGTTTGATGGGTTTTTTCCTTTCGAGTTTTACCATCTTTATTGATTTTTACACAATTGCTGTAGCTTTTGGAATTACCTGTTTATGCTTTTTAGCAATGTTTTTAGTTGGCTATTTTAGCAAAGTTAATCTCAATTATTTAGGCATTGTGGTCGTAATTTTATTTGTTGGGGCGCTTTTATTGACCGGCATCAATTTTATCATGATGTTTTTTGCTCCAATTGCTTGGACTTATATCGATTGGATTGTCACTTTTGCTTTCTTTGCGGCAATTATGTTAATTACGGCAATTGATGTTTATAATATTCGTCGTTTAATTGATAATGGCATGGTAACTCAAAACATCGCCCTTTATTGCGCCTTTAACATTTATGTTGATTTTATTTATATTTTTATTCGCGTCCTCGCTATCATTGTGCGTTCGCGAAGATAGGAGTTATTATGAAAATATATTTTTGCAAACATTGTGGGAACATTATTGAAATGGTGGAAGATCATCATGTAATCCCTTTTTGCTGCGGTGAAAAGATGGAGGAAATGGCGGCGAACACAAAGGAGAATGTCGCTTTAGAAAAACATGTCCCAACTTATGAAGAAAAGGATGGTCAGATTATTGTTAAAATAGGAAGCGTTCCTCACCCAATGACTGATGAGCATTACATTTCCTGGGCCATCTTAGTAACTGATCAAGGTATTTATCGTCATCGTTTAGGGCCAAATAAAGCCCCTTATACCGTCTTTGCTCTCAATGAAAACGAGGTGCCTTTTGAAGTCTACGCTTATTGCAATCTTCACGGATTATGGAAAGTTAGCGTCGACTAATTAAGAACTTTAATTTATCGCCCTCTAGTGTTCGCTAGAGGGTTTTTTTTATTTATATAAATATATATAAGGTAAATATATTAAAATCTATTAATGGCCTTTTATCACATTCTTTTAGCCTTAAATTCATTAGTAAATTATATATTGTGGTGATTAAATCATAGATTTAATGAAAAAATGAGAAAAAAGTAAATTTTCCCCTTGCAGGTAGGCTGAGACTTCGATATACTATTAACAATCGCCGTTTAGGAGCGAGAAAAAACTTCAAAAAAGTTGTTGACACCTCTCCAAAGCAGTGATAAATTATTACAAGCGCGTCTTCGAGTAGAAGTCTAAAACGCGTCGAGATCTTTGAAAACTGAATAGATGTACGAACAACAATTAACGTCAATTTTTTAACCAGATAATAATTTTGAACTAAGATAAACTTTTTGAGAGTTTGATCCTGGCTCAGGATGAACGCTGGCGGCGTGCCTAATACATGCAAGTCGAACGGAGGTTCTTCGGAACCTTAGTGGCGAACGGGTGAGTAACACGTAGATAACCTGCCTTTAAGTTTGGGATACCCAGAGGAAACTTTGGCTAATACCGGATAGGAGTTAGGAGGGCATCCTCCTAATTTGAAAGGGGCTCTTAAGCCTCGCTTTTAGATGGATCTGCGGCGCATTAGCTAGTTGGTGAGATAACAGCCCACCAAGGCGAGGATGCGTAGCCGACCTGAGAGGGTGATCGGCCACACTGGAACTGAGACACGGTCCAGACTCCTACGGGAGGCAGCAGTAGGGAGTTTTCGGCAATGGGCGAAAGCCTGACCGAGCAACGCCGCGTGAGTGATGAAGGCCCTATGGGTTGTAAAGCTCTGTTGTAAGGGACGAATGGCTTTAGGAGGAAATGCCTAGAGTTTGACGGTACCTTATTAGAAAGCCACGGCTAACTACGTGCCAGCAGCCGCGGTAATACGTAGGTGGCAAGCGTTATCCGGAATTATTGGGCGTAAAGAGTGAGCAGGCGGCAAGGTAAGTTTGAAGTGAAAGCGTGGGGCTC
>CASFSG010000002.1 GCA_949297305.1 uncultured bacterium | reverse complement strand
TAAATCTTGCTATTTATTTATAGATGTTATAATCTATCTATCGCACGGAGCAATACCCAAGAGGCCGAAGGGGACGGTTTGCTAAACCGTTAGATCGGGTAACCGGTGCGAGGGTTCGAATCCCCCTTGCTCCGCCATTAGTATTGATATTGTTTTTTTCTAATAGAATAATTGAATCTTAAATATCGTTAATAAAACTTAAGAAGAATTAATTTGCGCTTAACTACGAAAATTTATAATAAAAAGATTATTTTCATATCGTTAGAAGAAATCTAGGTCGATGGAAATAGCGAAGTTAAATTTCTTATAAAAACAATCTAAAACGCTTTTTATAACAAATTAAATAAAAACTATTCAAAATCTTCATCGCATTTTAAAAGTGCATTTAATAAAACATTCGCGCCTTGATAACATTGCTTAATCGAGGTAAATTCTTCATCACAATGAGAATGACCATTTTTTGAAGGCACGAAAATCATTGTGGTTGGCAGCATATACGAAATCATTTGAGCGTCATGACCAGCCCCAGAATTGATGTATTGGTAGGGATAGTTTAATTTTTTTGTTGCCTCTAAAACGTAATTGATTAGAGTTTTATTAAAATAAACTGTATCGCGATGCCACGCTAAAGAAGTAGAGACTTCACACTTTTCAAACATCTTAGGTAAGCTATTGATAATTTCTTTTACTTGATCGATGACACAATCGTCTTGATGACGTGCGTCTAACGAAAATTCGACATAGTCAGGAATGACGGTATGAACATTAGGATGACAGACGATTTCGCCTGTTGTATACACTAAATCTTTATCTAGTTCGTCTAACTTTTGATGGAGATAAATCAAAACTTTGCTCGCAGCAAATAAGGCGTCTTTTCTAAAAGACATAGGTGTCGTTCCTGCATGATCGCTTTCCCCTTTAATTTTGATGCGATAATTGCACATGCCAATGACTTTATCGACAACACCAATTTCCTTTTTGTTGGCTTCTAAAATAGGACCTTGTTCGATATGGAGTTCAAACATCGCTAAATAATCTTCTTTATTAATGCGATTTTTTCGCTGACCATAATATTTAAATTTCTTTAACTCTTCGATAAATGTTGTTTGATTATCTAGAATAGATTTTGCTTTTAACAAATCTTCTTCTTTATATGATTCGCGGAATTTTAGTGGTAAGTAGGGGTAAGATATAATAGCGGACGACATCATCGCTGGTGGATATAAGGAACCCTCCTCATTAGTCCATACCATCGCGACTAAATCGTGACGATGAGGAATATTTTGTGCATGTAATGTTTCTAAAACTTCTAAAGCACAAATAACTCCTAATACACCATCATAATTACCGCCGTTTTTAACTGAATCGAGATGACTGGCCATCACAATCTTTTTTTTGCTTTTACCTCTGCCTTTTTTAACCGCGTATAAATTCGCTAAATCATCGCTATAAATTTCGCAGCCAATATTTTGCATTCTTCTAACAAACTCGTCTCTTGCTAATTCATCTTCTTTAGATAATGCATAACGTGTTATGCCGCCACAAAAATCATCGCCAAAGCGAGCAAAGGTATGAATTTTATCGGCTAATCTTTCTTCGGAAACCAAATATATTTTATTACTCATAAAAATATTATAACCTTCTTAGGGCAAGAACATTAGTTAAATGTTAAAATATAATTATGTTAGAAGTAATTGAGGCCTTAGGTTTAGTTGGTAAAATATTCATCATAGCTTTTTTTGTCTTTACTTTTTTTGAATTGCTGTTTGCCATTTTAAAATTAGAAATTCTTCGCAAAATTATTAAACCTTTTTGCCTTTCTACTTTAATTGTTGTAGCGGCAATAGTCATGCCTAGCCATTATCTTATTTATATTGGGTTAATTTTCGGTTTAATTGGTGATGTTGTATTAATTAGGAGAAATAAACTTACTTTATTTTTTGGTATGCTAGCTTTTTTAGTTCAACATGTCTTAATTATTTTAGAAGTTTTCTTAAATCTTTTACCTTATTTAGGCATTTCTTTTGAATGGTATATTTATTTAGTTTTAGGCGTCATATATTTAGCTATTATCTTTATTTTTTATCGTCTAATAAAAAGGGCTACTAAGAGTAATATGCTAACAATTTTAGGTGTTAATTATATGGCGAGTATTTTATTGATTATTGGTTTGATGATTGCGACATGCTTCTATGATATCTACTATGCAATTATCGTTTTGTTTGGGGCTATTTTATTTTTTATCAGCGACACTTTACTGACGATTGGGCATTACGCTAGGAGAATACCTTTATATCACTTTTTTGTGATGTTGACATATCTAGGCGCGCAATTTTTAGTTGTTTTAGGTTTTGCCTTAACTTATATTGGTTAATATGAAAAAAGTCGTTTGTCCTTATTGCAATAAATTAAATCTTGTCGATGAGAAAGAAGAAATTATTTATTGTAAAGAATGCTCGAAAGCTTTCAATTTAAAACAAGGTGAAAATTTATACGCTATTTACGAAGTACGCTATTTAAATAAAGCTAATAATGAACTTTATGTTGCAACTAATTATCTAAATGCTGAAAAATATTATTTAAAATTACTTGAATTAGATAATGGCTATTTAGATGGAATTATTGGGGTTTTGCTTGCAAAACTCTACCAAAGCCAATTATTTTCTTCCACTTTGAAAGATGTTTTAAAGCTTTTAGAAAATTATAAAAATTATTTAATTTTCGAAAGTGAAAGCAACATAAAATTGGGCGAAGAATTTTTGCTTAGATTTATCAATGGTCTCAATAGTTTTGAACAAGCTATATTAAAAAATTTAAGAAATGACCAACAAGAATTTTATAATGATAACTGTCTAAAATTTTATCTTAATTATCTGGGCGATACCCTTGAACTGATGTCAATATTATCGAAAGTATTTGATCAAGAAATATTTTTGAAATTTTTAAAGGATAAAAATATTTCTTTTGCTGAAAAAATCTACGCTATTAAAGCGAAACTTAATAATAATTATGTGATTCATTATCCGCCAATTTATAATATGGAAAAGATTAAAACGCAAATTTTTCTAGATAATCGCAAACTTTATAAGATGCGGAATATCGCTATTATTTGTTTAATAATATCTTTATTAATTGTAATAGTGGGGATTATTTTAATTTTTTCTATTAGCGATAAACTTCTTATCGGAGTACCGATTATGGGTGCGGGTTTACTATTTACAATTATTTGTTACATTTTAAATATCATATTCAAAAGAAAATTATTTAAAGGGCTTTTATAAGATTATTTTCTAATAAATATTTGATGACTTCTTTTATCGCTTTATAACGATGGGAACAACGATTTTTTTCCTCCATCGACAATTCACCAAATGGTTTAGAGACGTCATTAGAATAAAATATTGGGTCATAACCAAAGCCCTCTTCGCCATAAAGTCTATCTAAAATTTGACCATTTGCCACCCCAACAAAAAATAGCGGCTCTTCTTCGACATTTATTAATGTAAGCGCACAGATAAATCTCGCCTTTTTATTTAATCCTTTTGTTTTCTCAATTAATGATAAATTCGCCTCTTTTTGATTATTAAATTTTTTAGCAAAGCGATTGGAATATAATCCTGGGAAACCATCTAAAGCATCAATTTCAAAGCCTGAATCATCCGCGAGGATAGCTAATCTAGTCAATTTTTGTAAAGCGCGCGCTTTAAGCAAACTATTCGCTTGGTAGGTCTTACCATTTTCAATAGGATTAAATTTTAAATTTAAATCATTTGGAGAATAAATCTTGATATCATAGCCTTTTAATAACGCTCGATATTCATCTAATTTATGTTCGTTATTTGTAGCGATAATTAAATCCATTATTTTTTTAACCTTAGCCCTTCTTTAATTAAAAAAGATAAAATTAATGCAATTTGAATTGGAATCATTAATAAAAATAAAGACCAAACATTATATTGTAAAAATTGTATATAACTAGCAATCACTAACGACCAGAAAAATAATGATGCAAAAACGAAATTATAAAGCCGATTTCGCCATACTTTATAGAATAATAAAGCGATGATAAAAGTCACAGGAAAAGCCCAAATGAATATTTGCCAATAATTTAAGGAAGAAAAATTCAATAAACATACATAAATAATAGTCGCTAAAACCCATACGATTGAACAAGAAAATAATTCAATCAAAGCATTGTTGATAATAATCGCCCGATTCATTTGAGAAATATATTTAACGCGAGAATGATATTCGTGTTCGCTAGTTAAAAAATCTAAGGTGACATTATAATAATTAGCTAATTTGTATAATGTTTCTATATCTGGCATTGTATCGCCATTTTCCCATTTAGAAATCGCTTTATCGCTATAACCAAAAAGATCAGCAATTTCAGTTTGAGTTTTCTTTTTACTTTTTCTTAACGCTAATAAATTTTTGCCAACTATGTGGCGTAATTCCTTTTTTTCTTGCATCAAGAAATATCGTATAACACATCGATTTAAAGGTCAATTCTCTTTTTAAGAGAGTTAATTATCTCACTCTCTTTTAAGTGAATTTACATATAGGGTGTCATTTATTTTTATTTAATTTTAATAAAAGGGCTATGAAAAAAAGCGTAGAAAAAATTAATCGTAAAAACAAAATGACTAAGAAAAGTATTGTTCTAACATCAATCTTAGGTGTCTTTTTTGCTATTTGTGGCTCAGCGTTAGGTGCTTATTTGGCTATCATTTTTTCACCAAAATCAAATCAATATGATGGATTAGATTTTCATTCATATTTAGATGATAGTGAAAAGATTTATCAAAAATATCTTAGCGATCAAAGAGATCCCCTAACTTATTCGCCTAGCGATTTAGCTAATATTGCCATCTATCAATATTCTTTAGAAGACTATACCTATAGCGAAGTTGACTGCGCTTCTATTGCAGTAGGGATTACCCAAATCACTCGTAGTAAAACTATTAAGAACATTGATTCTTATTATAGTGAAAGTATTTCTAGTTCTTCTTTTAAAAAAATCGCAAAAAGGTTTTATGAAAATAATAATCAAATTGATTATTATGATGGTAATTTAAACGAAGATAGCAACGGTTATTTTGGAACTTATTTAGATTATACAACTTTAAGCGAAAATGATTATTTAACTAAATGGGGTAAAACAATCAATAATCCAATTTCTTATATTATTTCTAGTAAGACAGTTTTAGATGATTCTACTATCAAAAAAACT
>CASFSG010000001.1 GCA_949297305.1 uncultured bacterium | reverse complement strand
AAAGAGTACAGGAACCTTCAATTAATTCTACATACAGACCAAGGTTCTGTGTACTCATCAAAAAGCTATAATGAGCTTTTGCCTTTATATAATATCATACATTCTATGTCTAGGGCAGGTACTCCTACTGATAATGCTTCGATAGAAGCAATAAACGGCTGGATAAAAGAAGAATTGTTTACTGATTTTAAAATTAATAATCTGGACGATCCAGTTAAGAGTATTGACGAATACATTTACTTTTTTAACAATAAACGACCAGCATACTCATTGAACTATATGACACCCATTCAGTATAAAAATTTATATGTTAAATGAGCAAAAAATATTGACTAGTGCAGTCCAAGCGAATGTCCTTCTTGTCATGTCAAATTTACTTTTAAGAAAAAAGAAGAAGAAAGAATAACTTTTGATGAAAGTGGCAATGTTATACAACCAGCTAAAAGTGACGAAGAGATAAAAAAAGAAATAATTGAGAAACATCAAAAAGACTTTGTAACAATGATTAAATTTGGCGCCTTAAACGAAATATTTGGTTGGCCGTTTTTTATTGCAATGTTTGGATTATTTTTTCCAAGAATATTTGGTTTTTTCATTCAAGACTTGTTTGCGGATGCCTCAGAAGACGCTGCTGGATTAATAGTTGGGGGCGCTGGTGTCAGTATTATTTATATTATCTTTTGGGGAATTGCCGGCATTATGTCTATTATATATTTCATGAGGTTTATTATTTGCTTACGTAATATTTGTTCTAAAACTCGTCAACAAATAATCATAAATAAACAATATGAAAAATTTAAAAGTCTAGGAAAAGATCGTGTAAGGAGATTTTTTATGGGCAAAGGCAAATATATATATTTTATCATTACTGTATCGATTGGTTTTCCTGCTTTTGTGATTATGTTTGGCTTGTTCACCTTTGTACCAATGACCGCATTCCTTACCCTTATAGATTTTATTGTTTTATCAATTTGCGATATTTTACTCGATATCACAACAATCGTTTTTTGTAAAAAATATGCTAAACCACAAAATAAGATTATTATTACAATGTATCCAGAATACAAGCAGTATGAATGGTAATTAATCGTAGGATTATTTAAAAAAACCGCAAAAAGAAAGGTACCCCAAATCCTAATACTAGGAGAGGAGTACCTATCTAAAAGCGGTTTTTATTAATTAATTTATGCTTATTTATTGCGAATAGTAGCTTGAGCAGCAGCTAAACGAGCAACCGGCACACGGAATGGCGAGCAAGAAACATAATCTAAACCAACACGATGGAAGAAATCGATTGATAATGGATCACCACCATGTTCGCCACAGACACCAAGGTGTAGGTGAGAATTATTCTTGCGGCCATTATGGGCAGCCATTTCAACTAATTGACCAACACCTTTTTGATCGATAGTAGCGAAAGGATCTTGTTCTAAAATCTTTGTCGCATAATAATATGGTAAGAATTTAGAGACATCGTCGCGACTAAAGCCGAAGGTCATTTGTGTTAAGTCGTTTGTACCAAAGGAGAAGAATTGAGCTTCTTTAGCAATTTCTCCTGCCATTAAAGCACCGCGAGGAACTTCGATCATCGTGCCAACTTCGTATTTCATGTTGACACCAGAAGCTTTAATGATTTCGTCGGCAGTTTCACTAATAATATTCTTAACAAACTTGAATTCTTTGACATCGAGCGTTAAAGGAATCATAATTTGTGGAACAATTTCTTTGCCTAGAGTTTTTTGAGCGTCGATTGCGGCTTCAATAATTGCGCGCGCCTGCATACGACCAATTTCTGGATAAGAAACATCGAGACGGCAACCACGATGACCCATCATTGGGTTAAATTCATGGAGATATTCGATGCGTTCTTTGACATGTTCAACTGTCATGTTAAGAGCGTTAGCAAGCTCAACAATTTTATCTTCTTCTTGAGGCAAAAATTCATGTAGTGGCGGATCGAGTAAACGAATAGTAACTGGCAATCCTTCCATCGTCACGAATAATTGATAGAAGTCATCTTTTTGATATGGTAACAAATCTGCTAAAGCAGCTTCGCGACCTTCGACGGTTTCAGAAAGAATCATTTTGCGCATATTGAAGATTCTGTCTTTATTAAAGAACATATGTTCTGTACGGCATAAACCGATACCTTGGGCGCCGAAACGTTTGGCAACTTTAGCATCGCGAGGAGTATCAGCGTTCGTACGAACTTCCAATTTTCTCGTCTTGTCAGCAAGTTCCATAATGCGGCTGAAGTAACCGGTAATTTCGGCATCGACAGTCTTTAAGGAACCTTCGTAGATATTGCCAGCAGTACCATCGACAGAAAGCACATCTTGATCGGTGAAAACTTTATCGCCAATTTTTAAAGTGCGCGTTTCTTCGTCGATTGTAGCAGATGAACAACCAACTACGCAGCATTTACCCATACCACGAGCAACTACTGCGGCGTGAGAAGTCATACCACCACGCATCGTTAAGACAGCTTCGGCAGCGACCATACCTTCGATATCTTCTGGAGAAGTTTCGGCGCGACAAAGAATGACCTTTTCGCCCTTTTCATGACGTTCTTTAGCTTCTTTTGCAGAGAAAGCAATTTTACCGGTTCCAGCACCTGGAGAGGCTGGAAGACCAATTGCCAAAGGTTTTACGCCCTTTAAAGCTTCTTTATCAAATGTTGGGTGAAGTAATGTATCAAGAGATTGAGGTTCAATTCTTAGAACAGCTTCTTCTTCGTTGATTAATCCTTCATCCATTAAATCGCAAGCAATTTTTAAGGCTGCTTGAGCGGTTCTTTTGCCATTGCGAGTTTGTAAAAAATAGAGTTTGCCATCTTCGACAGTGAATTCCATATCTTGCATATCGCGATAGTGGTGTTCCATATTTTTAATCGTTGCGACAAATTGTTCATAAACGCCAGGCATTCTAGCTTTTAATTCATCAATGTGAAGTGGTGTACGAATACCAGCAACAACGTCTTCACCTTGAGCGTTAGGTAAATATTCAGCATAAACAACTTTTTCGCCAGTTGAAGGTGAACGTGAGAAAGCAACACCGGTACCGCTTGTTTCGCCCTTGTTACCAAAGACCATTGATTGAACATTAACAGCAGTGCCCCATTCATATGGAATATTGTTCATTTTGCGATAAACATTCGCGCGATCATTATCCCAACTACGGAAAACAGCAGTAACTGCTTCAATTAGTTGAACTTTAGGATCGGTTGGGAATTCTTCGTTAAATGTTTTCTTATAATATTCTTTATATTTCTTGACTAAATCTTTAAGTTCGTCGGCGGTGACTTCGGTATCGAGTTTATAGCCGCGACTTTCTTTGAGTTCATCAAGCATTTTGTCCATATTGTCACGAGGATGACCTTTCGCGATATTGGTGAACATTAAAATGAAACGGCGATAGCAGTCATAAGCAAAACGTTCGTTGCTAGTTTCTTTAGCTAAAGCAGAAACAGTTGTGTCATTTAAACCTAAGTTTAAGATGGTGTCCATCATACCAGGCATTGAGACACGCGCACCACTACGTACGGAAACTAATAATGGCTTATGATCGCCGCCAAAATTTTTACCAGTATCTTTTTCAACAACCTTAATTGCATTAAAGATTTCATCAACTAAATATTCTGGTAATTTCTTGCCGCTTTGATAATAGAGCGTGCAAGCTTCAGTAGTAATAGTAAAGCCTTCGGGGATTGGGACTTTAATATAGGTCATTTCAGCTAGACCAGCACCCTTACCACCAAGGAGTTCTTTACCTAATCCATGAGCGTCTTTAAAGTTATAGACGTATTGTTTTGACATTTGTTACCTCCTTATTTTGTAACATGGGTTTTTACCCGCATAAAAACTATAACTATAAGAAACGATTTTTTCAAGAAATATTATTATAAATAATAAGTTTGTAAATCATCGATTATTTTGCCAAGAAAAATTTTCTTTTAATAACAAGTTTTTAAGTGTGTGATAAAATTAATTTGATGCAAGAAAAGGAAAGTTTAATTCTAGCCATCGATTTTGGTACCCAGTCTGTTCGCGTCGCACTGATTAATAAAAAAGGTGAAATTTTAGCAATCGAAAAAGAAAAATATGCTCCAGCTTATTTTTCTATAAAAGAAGGTTATGCTGAGCAAGATCCAAATTATTACATTGACTGTTTAGCTAAAATATCAAAAAAATTAATGGCTAAAGAAGATAAGAAAATTTCCTTAATTAAAGGGATTGCAATGTCTTGCTTTAGGGATTCCGCCACCTTTTTAGATAAGGATAATAATATTGTTAGACCAACAATTTTATGGCTTGATGAAAGGCAAGCTGAAGCCAAAGAAAAAATCCCGTTTTTTAATAAATTATTATTTAAAATTTCCGGAATGATGGAGACAGTTAAATTAAATAGGAAAAGAACACCCGCACATTGGATTAAAGAAAATCAACCGCAAATCTGGAATAAAATTGCTAAATACATGAATATTTCCACCTATATCACAATGAAGATCGTCGGAGAATATGTCGACTCTCCATCTAATTATGGTGGTCATTTTCCAATCAATTTTAAAAAGCAAGATTGGTATCATAGTGACAGGGCCTTAAAGGGTCAAATTTTTGGCATTCCTAAAAGATTACTTCCGCGTTTAATTAAAGTTGGCGATGTATTAGGATATGTTACAAAGGAAGCTCATGATCTATTTGGTTTTCCAGTTGGCTTACCGATGTTTTCGGTTGGCTCGGATAAAAGCGCAGAAACTCTTGGCTTAGGTGTTATAGGCGAAAATATTGCCACAATTAGTTATGGCACTGCTTCATCGATAGATGTTACGACAAGAAAGTATCATTCATCAGAAACCTTTTTACCTTCTTACCCCGCTGTACTTCAAGGTGCTTATAACATGGAAGTTCAAGTGTATCGCGGCTATTGGATGTTAAATTGGTTCTCGAAGGAATTTGGTAAAAGTGAATCTTTAGAAGCCGCTATTCAAAACAAGTTAACTATTGATGTTTTAAACGAAGAGATGTTAGAAATTCCTGCTGGTTCAGACGGATTAATTTTGCAACCTTACTGGGGTCCTGGTTTAAAAAGGCCGCTAGCTAAAGGAGCAATTATTGGTTTTAGTGATACTCATACGAGGGTGCACCTTTATCGCGCGATTATCGAAGGCATTGCCTATGCTTTAAGAGAAGGATTAGAAAACTTTGAAAGGCGACTTCATCATAAAATCAAATCAATTAGAATCGCTGGCGGCGGTTCACAAAGTGATGCAATATGTCAAATTACCGCTGATATTTTTGGCGTGAAGGTTTCGCGCGTTCAAACTTTTGAAACCTCTTTATTAGGAGCAGCGGTAGCCGGTTTTTTAGCGTCTAAAGAGTTTAAGAGTCCACAAGAAGCTGTTAAGGCTATGGTGCACAAAACAAAAACTTTTTATCCCGATCATGCAAATCATCAAAAATATGATTATTTATTTAACGAAGCCTATTTAAAAATGTACCCTTCTTTAAAAAAGATTTATCGCAAGATTAAAGAATATGGTCATCGCCATAATGATTAATAGAAATGTTTTTTATAAATATTATTAATTAAATCGCGATTGATCGGTGTGAATGCTTTTTTACCTCTTGTCGCATTAAAAATATAACCAATTAAAAAAGAAATAATTAGTGAAGCGATATCAAGTGGTTTACCACCTGTAATCTCACCTTGTCTTTGTCCAAACTCAAGCAAAGAAGATAAGTCATCTTTAAAGGATTTATCATTAATAACAAACAAAATTAGATCCCGATTATTTTTCTTTGATAAATATTCTTCGATATAGTCTATTATTTTATTTATTTTTTGATGCGCTAGTAGACCAATGCTTTTATTAAATAATAGCAGATTATTCTTTATTTCGATTATCTTTTCATCATTATTAATTTCTAAATATATTTCGTTAACATCTTTAAAATAATGATAAAAAAGTCCATGAGAAATATTCGCTACCTTACAGATGTCGTTGACGGTGATTTTTTCTATTGTCTTAGCGATAAAACAGGAGATGGAATTATTAATAATTTCTCTTCTTTTTTCTAGTCGTTCGGCTTTATATTCTTGGTATAATTTAGGCATAATTAAGAAAAATATTATTCTTTTGCGGTCTTTTTATTATGTTTTTCGTTAAAATAAATTAAACAGAAACTAATGATAAAGCCGACGATAAAAAGGGGAATGCCAATTCCTAAATCTAAGGCTATATTACCTTCGCCTTTTGACCACATGTTATATATTTCGGCCGTTTCTGCATTATAAAAAATGCTGACGACTGAACCATATGCTAAGCCAGTTAAAAGATGGAAAGTGTGGAAGCGGTACTTAATAAGAAGATAATTGAATAATTTGGCCAATAGTAAAATACCAACAACAAAACCAGCTGCTAATAATAAATACATTACAAACCATAGCGGTTTATTTTGCCACATGGTGATAGAGACTGAATCAACAATTGGGGTGAAGGCTCCAAATGTCATTAACAAAGCAGTCGCGGATAAACCAGGAATAATTTGAGTGAGAGAAATAAGTAGTCCAAAGGCCAACACCACAAAATATAAATAAAGAGGAAAAGAGTCTTTTGCAAAATCTGTCTCTAAAGATAAGCCACTTTTTAAAAAGACAAAAGTTACACTTAAGGCAATTGGAAGAATTAGTCCTAGACCCAGTAAAATCCAATCAATTACTTTGTGGTCCTTAATATTATCGGTCTTTATTTCTTTATGAACCTCTTTTGCCCCGCCTAGCATTAGCCCACCAAATAACGAGATGCAGATAAACATAAAATTGTTTACTAACTGCTGCACAGCAAAAAAGCCTAAAATAAAGCCGACGATTAAGCCGCCTAATAAGGGCAATAAAAACAAAACAGCAATCTTGAATTTTTTAAAGATATTTGCGATTGCTAGCATCATTTTATCGTATAGTTTAAAAATCATTGAAATAGTTGAACCTGAAACGCCTGGAACAATAATTGCTAAACCAATAAAAAACCCATTAATTAAGGATTTTATAATTTCTTTCGCGCTTCGATATTTTAAAGACTCTAGCCGTGAATCTTTTTGTTGCTCGAGATTAGGATTTTCTTTTTCTTCCATATATTGATATCTTAGTTATCTTTATTTGTTCAAGCAAATAAAAGTTAATTTTTCTTAAGAATTTATCCACTATTTATGGTATAGTTTTATGGATGAAATTAATTGTTGGATTAGGTAATCCTGGTATTAAATATAAAGATACCCGTCATAATATGGGTTATATGGTTGTCGATCGTTTCGCGGATGATTTAGGCTTAATGTTTGATCGTCATGGTTTCGATAGCGTCTATTTAATTGGTCAATATTTTAATGAAAAATTTCTTCTTTTGAAACCCGAGACATTTATGAATTTAAGTGGCGTAGCTGTCAAAAAGGTTGTCGATTATTTCAAAATACCATTAGAAGATATTTTAATAATATATGACGATATGGCGCTTCCCCCTGGAACGATTCGAATCAAAGCCAAAGGTTCTAGCGGTGGACAAAAAGGCATGCAAAATATTATTGATAATTTAAATAGTCAAGAAATAAAAAGAACTAGAATTGGCATTGGTGAACCACTTTTTAGTGGGGTAGATTATGTTTTAAGTAAACCAGCAAAAGAAGAACAACTTTTAATCGCACAAGCAATTAATCAAGCAAAAGAAGCCATTAAAATATATCTAAAAGATGGTTTTACTATGATGGTTTCTAAATGTTCAGGAGGAACAAAAACTGAACAATAATAATTTATTTTCTTTAATATATAAAAACCCTCTTTATCAAATTTTTAAGGCGGGTAGTGGTGAAATAATATTAGATGAAACAATTGGTCCTTCTTTACTAGTTGCCGCCTCTAGCAAAGAAGAAAAAAAGAATATTTTATTAATTGTTCCCTCTTTATTTATTGGGCAAAAAATTGCCAATTTGCTGGCGAATTTTATTTTAGAAGAGAATATTTTATTATTTCCTAATGATGAAATTTTACGTCTTGAGGCCCTAACTTCAAGCAAAGAACTTCTGTCCGAACGCCTTTTTACATTAGGAGAAATATTGTATAAAAAAAATAAAATTTTAATTGTTCCAGTTTCGTCTTTAATTTTGCCTCTACCTTCACCAGATTTGTTTTTAAAGAATGTAAAATATATCAAAGTAGGCGACGTAATTAATTTAGACCATTTTAAATACGATTTAATTAAAATGGGTTATGAAGCTGTTAATAAAATCGACCAAAGTCTCCAATTTGCTTCTCGCGGAGATATTTTAGATATTTTTCCAATCAATTATGATACGCCATTAAGAATTGAATTTTTTGGTGATGAAATTGAATCGATTCGCCATTTCGATATTGCTCATCAAGAATCAAACATAAAAGAATTTGAAATTAAAATTTTACCAGCGAATGAATTTTTATTTTCCGATCTTGAATTTTCGAAAATAAAAAGTAAGTTAATTGCTCGCGGCATTAATCCTAATTTAGAACACTTTGATGCGATTTATAATCATAGATATTCTCCATCAACTTTAAGATATTATCTTTCTTTGAAAGATGAAGTTTCATCAATATTAGATTATTTTCATAGCGATTTAACTTTAATTATCAACGAGGATGAATTAGCGAACAATATAGCTCAAATTAAAAAAGATGCGCGCGATTATTTGGGCGAATTATATATGGATAATCGCCTGGCGTATATCGATAGCATTTTTTTAAATTTAGGCGACTTGCATTTAGAAAAACTTCAACATATAAGCACGCATAAATTCAGTAGCGATTCTAGTCAAATGCTCTTCCAAGTTAGGCCATTACAATGTTCTCCTAATTTGAGTTTAAATTATTTAAATGTTTTAGTTGATTCATATTTGCATACGAATAATAAAGTAGTGTTTTCTCTTTCTAATAAAACCCAAATTGATACTCTCAAAGCAATTTTAGATTCTAAAGAAGAAAAATATGAAATTGTCGAAGAATTAAATTTACCTCAAAGTAAAATCGGGATTAGTTTTTATCCTCTTAGTGAAGGGTTTGAACTTGTTAAAGAAAAAATCATTTATGTTTCTAGTTTTGAACTCTTTTCCTTTCATCGCCGCTTATCTAAATATTTATCACATTTTAAAGAGGCAACTATTTTAAAATCTTATGAAGAACTTAATAGTGGTGATTATATCGTTCATGAGCAATATGGCATTGGGAAATTTTTAGAAGTTAAAACGATGAATATTGAAGGAAATAATCGCGATTTTCTTTATATTTTATATGCGAATAATGAACATTTATATGTACCATTAGAACAATTTAGGTTAGTGAGAAAATATTCTGGCAAAGAAGGAAATGAACCAACTTTATCATCGCTTCATAACGAGAAATGGAAACAAACTAAAGAACGCATTAAACGTAAAATTGGTGAGATGGCCGATAAGTTATATGCTTTATATAATGAACGCTTTAAAGAGATAGGTTATGCATTTCCTATCGATGACGAGTTGCAGGAAATGTTTGAAAAAGAATTCCCTTATGATTTAACGGTTGATCAAGCACAGGCTCTAAGAGAAATTAAAGATGATTTAGAAAGTGGTTATGTGATGGATCGATTGCTTTGTGGAGATGTGGGCTTTGGTAAAACCGAAGTAGCTTTTCGCGCGGCTTTTAAAGTTATTATGAGCCACAAACAAGTTGCAATTATGTGTCCTACAATTATTTTAGCAAGACAACATTTTTTAAGGGCGCGTGAACGTTTTGAACATTACGGAATTAGAATCGCTTTATTAACAAGAAACACTTCTAGTAAACAACTTAATCAAACTTTAAAAGATATCGAGGCAGGAAAAATTAATTTAATTATTGCCACCCATAAACTTCTCTCCAATAAGTTATTGTTTAACGACCTAGGTCTATTAATAATTGACGAAGAACAACGCTTTGGTGTTAGGCAAAAAGAAAAATTGAAATTATTAAAACAAAATGTCGATGTTTTATCTTTATCGGCAACTCCAATTCCACGTACTTTACAACTTTCGCTTGTTGGCATTCGTTCAATTTCACAAATCAATACTGCGCCTAGTAATCGAATGCCGATTCAAACTTATGTTTTGCCTTATCGTTTAGATATCGTTTTAGATTTAATTAAACGAGAAATGAAACGACACGGACAAGTGTTTTATGTTTTAAATAACATTGATGCCTTATATCAAAGAGCTCATATTATTGGAGATTATTTAAAGGATATCTCCCTATCGTTAATTCATGGTAAAATGGATAAAAATGAATTAGAAGAAATTATGAACGATTTTTATGATGGAAAAATCTCGGTTCTTTTTGCCACATCCATCATCGAAAACGGAATTGATATTCCAAATGTTAATCTATTAATAGTTGAAGACGCTGATCGTTATGGATTATCGCAACTTTATCAAATCAAAGGGCGAGTTGGTCGAGGTTCAAGAATTGCGTACGCCTACTTTATGTATAACGGTTATAAAGATTTGAGTAAAGACGCCGTTAAACGATTGAAGGCTATTCAAGAATTTACCGAGTTAGGCAGTGGTTATAAAATAGCCCAAAGAGACTTATTAATTCGCGGAGCAGGCGATATCTTAGGTGAAGAACAAGCCGGTTTTATTGATATGATTGGAATGGATTTATATTTAAAATTATTAAACGAAGTCATCGAAGAAAAGAAAGCTGGTGTCCGTAAAGAACCAGTTCAAAGTATTCCTCTATTCTCATTAAACGCCTATGTGCCAAGTGAGTACGCTCTTGAAAGTGATAAAATTGAGATTTATCAAGATATAGCCGCTTGTGAAACATTAGAAGGATTATCGCAAGTAAGAAAGAAAATTCGCGACATTTATGGACGTTTACCTGAGGAAGTTGAATTATTATTAAGAAAAAGAAAAATTGATATTTTAGCCAATAATCAACCATTTAAATCACTTGTTGATTATCGCGATTATATCGAAATTCAATTAACACCTGCGTTTTCTACTTTGTCAGGAATTGGCGTTGTGCTTTTTGATGCTTTAGCTATTTACTTAAACGACCTAAGAGTCCTACTTGTTAAAAAAATCTTAATTATAAAGCTGTTTAAAAAAGATAAATGGCTAGATAAGTTGGAAGAAATACTTAACATCATCATTCAACTTTATAAAAAATATGCACTAAATATATCAAATTAACATTAACTAATGTTATAATTTTTGCGTGCGAATTGATAAATATCTTAAAGTGGCACGAATCATCAAAAGAAGAGAAGTTGCAAACGCGATAATTTCTAGTGGTAGTGTTCTTTTAAATGGTCGGGTCGCTAAGCCTGCTAATTTGGTTAAGATTGATGATATCATCGTTCTTACAACATTAAAAAAAGAACTCACAATTAAAGTAAAAGAAATTCGCCAAAATTCCACTGTTGAAAACGCTAAAAATATGTTTGAAATATTAAGGGAGGTAAGCTTATGAAACTCAGTTATAAATTTGACAAAAACTCAACCTATTTAGTCGCTGTCTCTTTTGGGCCTGACTCAATGGCGTTATTGGATTTACTAATTAAAGAAAAACTTCATTTAGTTGTGTGTCATGTCAATTATCATAAAAGAGATGTAAGTAACGCTGAAGAAGAAGCGTTAAGAGACTATTGTAAAAAGAATAACATTACTTTTGAATGTTTAGATACGCTCAATATGGAAGTGGTTGGCAATTTTCAAGATTGGGCACGCGATCTTCGATATGATTTCTTTGCGCGAATGTATAACAAATATGATGCTGATGGTATTGTTATCGCCCATCATCAAGACGATCTAATTGAAACCTATTTAATTCAAAAAAACCGCAAATCCTTAGTAAAACAATATGGAATTAATGGTGTGGCAATTATTCGTGATATGAAAGTTATTCGCCCTTTACTAAATTATACAAAAGAAGATTTATTAGAATATGATTTAGAAAATAAAGTTCCTTTTTCTGTTGACATGTCAAATTTTGAAACGAATTATTTACGCAACCAACTTCGCCGCGATGTCGTATCAAAGTTATCTAATAGCGAAAGAGAAGCTTATATTGAAGAAATTTTTCAAAACAATGAAAAGCATCGTCAATTTTTAGAAGATTTAAAACATAAAGTGCACATTGCTGAAGAATTAGATATTCGTGAAATTATTGCTTTAACTAAAGAGGAATTTCAAGAAACAATCAACCAATTTGTTGCGACTAGTGGAGAACATGTTGATATTTCTAGTGGGCGCATTGACGAAATTAGAAAAATGTGTTTATCACCCAAACCTAACATTGCAATGGATTTAGGTAAAGGCGTTTTGCTCCGTAAAGAATACGATGTATTAGTAGTGGGGAAGGCTGTTGATTTTAAGCCATATTGCTATGAAATAACTTCACCAACAAAATTTTCTTGTCCCGAATTTGAAATTGATTTTAGTGATGGCGCGCTTGATCGCAATATCAATCCGTCATCCTATCCTTTAAAAATACGCAGCCCTAAACTAGGAGATGAATATTACATTGGTGATAATAAATGTTCAATTAATCGTCTTTTTATTGATTGGAAGATGCCTTCTAGATTAAGAAGAATGTGGCCGGTTGTGGAAGATAAAAATGGCGCGGTGATTTATATTCCTCGTTATCGCAAAAATTATGCTTTAGAAGACAATCACACTTCTAAATTTGTCATTAAAGTTGTTTAATTAACGATTTTAGGAATAGAAAAAGTGTTTTTCTTGCAAAATATATTAAGATTAAATATCTTTATATATACATCGAAAGATGTTTAACTATGTTAATTAAAAAGAAAGGAATTATAAATGGCAAATAACAATAACCAAAACGCTCCTCGTCGAAGTATTTGGAGCATCATCCTACCATATCTTTTAATAGGTATTGCTATCGCTGGTTTAATTGCCTTAATTGTTTCGCTTAATATAAAGAGGGCTGATGTGTGGTCCTATAGTGATTTAGATAAAAATTTAAATACTTATGTCGTTCGCACAGCTACCATCAATCAAAACGAAAAAGCGACAACTATTACAGGTACTTATTATCCTGATTATACTAATAATCCTAACCAAGAAAGAAATTTTGAAGTCGTCATAGATAACGCCGTTTACGATGAAGACTTTGTCATTACCGCTCCTTTAGGTGAGGGGTATGATGATTTCTATCGCACAGTAAATGAAAACGGTGTCTCGACTTATTATCATTATTCTTATCAAGCTTTATTTAAAGCCGAAATCGATTTCTATAACAATAATTATTATAATGCGAATGATCCTTATTCACCGCTTGGACAAATTGTCGTTAATGACATGTATCAAACTGATTTTTGGTCGGCTTGGGGACCAACAATCTTGATGATTGGTGTCAGCGCAATTTTAGTAATCATTCTTTTTACCTCTTTATCGCGTTCAGTTAATTCTTCAAATAACCGCGCTTTAGATTTCAATAAATCTCGCGCAAGAAGAGGCGACACTTCGAAAGTTAAATTCTCTGATGTTGCTGGTTGTGATGAAGAAAAAGCTGAAATGGTCGAAGTAGTTTCTTATTTAAAAGAACCTAAAAAATTCTCAAAATATGGTGCAAAATTACCAAAAGGTATTCTTTTAGTCGGGCCACCAGGTTGCGGTAAAACATTATTAGCCAAAGCTGTTGCCGGTGAAGCCGGTGTGCCGTTTTATTCAATTTCTGGCTCCGACTTCGTCGAAATGTTTGTTGGTGTTGGAGCGGGTCGTGTTCGCGATATGTTTAAAAAAGCCAAACAAACTGCTCCTTGCTTAATTTTTATCGATGAAATTGACGCCGTTGGTCGACAAAGAGGCGCCGGTCTAGGCGGCGGTAATGATGAAAGAGAGCAAACTCTCAACCAATTATTAGTTGAAATGGATGGTTTCTCTGACAATTCTGGCATTATTGTGATTGCTGCTACTAATCGAGAAGATGTCCTTGATCCAGCCCTGTTAAGAGCGGGCCGCTTTGATCGAACGATTACTGTCAATTTACCTGATCGCAAAGGTAGAGAAGAAATTTTTAAAGTTCACGCTCGCGGAAAAACAATTGATCCAAATATTAGCTTTGAGGCGCTTTCTAGACGCACTGTTGGTTTTAGCGGAGCAGACATTGAAAATATTTTAAATGAAGCAGCTATTTTAGCGGTAAGAGAAAATAAGCCACAAATTGATATTAATGATATCGACGAAGCGATTGATCGTAGGATTGCTGGACCAGCTAAGTCCACTCGTGTCATGAGCGACACAGAACGCCGTCGTGTTGCCTTCCATGAGGCAGGTCACGCTATTATTGGCATTAAATTAAAGAATTCCGATAAGGTTCAAAAGATTACAATTATCCCTCGTGGTCGCACGGGCGGACATGTCTTAATGACACCAGAAGAAGACCGCTTCTTAATGTCTAAACCCGAGCTCGAGGCTCGTATTGTTGGTTATCTAGGCGGACGTACCAGCGAAGAAATTTTCTTTAAAGATGTTTCTACTGGTGCACAAAACGATATCGAAGTTGCAACGCGCATCGCGCGCTCGATGGTGACTGAATATGGCATGTCTTCTTTAGGACCGATTCAATATGAAAAAGATTCTGGCTCAGTCTTCCTAGGTCGCGATTATACATCAACCCAAAGAAATTTCTCGACTCAAGTTGCTTTTGAAATTGATAAGGAAGTGCGAAATATAATCGAAGATGCTCATCAGCAAGCTTTTAACATCATTACAAAATACAAAGATGATGTTACTCTAATCGCTGAAACTTTGCTTGAAAACGAAACAATTACCGCTGAACAAATTGATTATTTGTTAGTGAATCGCAAGCTCCCTGAGCCAGCAAAATCAGTTTCTAATGAAACTACACCAGTGATAGATGATAAAGAAGAAAAGACTTCAAGCGAGAACAAAAAAGATTAATAATAGTAGGGAGGGAAACCTCCCTATTATTTTATGTTTAAGATTGGCGATATTGAAATTACATCAAAATGTGTTTTAGCTCCGATGGCTGGCATCACCAGTGCAGCTTATCGCTCTTTTATGCGACGATTTGGTGTTGCTTTGACTTATTCTGAAATGATTTCTGATTGTGGAGTGATTTTAAAAAATCCTAACACATTAGAAATGTTGACAATTAATAACGATGATAGTCCTTTAGCAATTCAATTATTTGGTAATTCAAAAGCAACGCTTTTAAAAGCCATCGACGTTTTAGATGAATTAAATCTTAAATATGATATTTTGGATATCAACTTTGCTTGTCCAGTAAAAAAGATAATTAATTCTGGATCTGGCTCATCTTATTTAAAAGATTTAAATCGTTTAAAAGACACGATCGAAGCCGTTGTTCATAAATCTAAACGCCCTGTTACAGCAAAAATACGATTAGGTTTTGATTCTAATTCAATCAATTTTCATGAAACTATTCAAATATTAATTGAAGCAGGCGTCAAAGCCATAGCTTTACATGCGCGGACCGCGAAAGAATTATATGCTGGCAAGTGCCATTATGACTTGTTAAATAACTTGCAAGATAAAATGTCAATTCCTCTATTAATTAGCGGTGATATCTTTACTTTAGAAGATGCAATTAAGGCCTTTGAAATTACTCATGCTAGCGGAATTATGGTCGCACGAGGTGGAATTGGTAACCCCGAACTAATAAAAGCAATTGAAACTTATTTCAATAGTGGAGAAAAGATTAATTATGGCATCGATTTAAGAGCCCAAATGAATTACTTAATTAACTTTATGGATTTGTTAATTGAGGAAAAAGGTGAAGAAAAAGCAATTAGATATCTTCGTGGTAGTGGACCTAAATTTATTCGTAACTTTCCTAATTATCGATATTATCGCGATCTTTTTACAAAGACGATTAAGTATCGCGAAGATGTGATTAAAATCGTTGACTTAATTTTGAAAAAATGTAATTTTGATGATTAAATGTTATTATAATTACTGATGATGAAAAAAGGATTTATCTTATTAGCGGTTTCGGCCATTCTATTATTATCTTGTGAAGATCAACGCACGACAGTGATATTGCCCTCTTCCATCACTTCTTCAAGCGAAAATGAATCTACCTCAATTGTTGAATTAACACCAGAAGAAACGCTTAGAAGAGATTTAAAAGTTATTTTAGAAGACGCTTCAATTAATTTTACTGCATCGAATGGGCTAATGACCATTTATCAAAATATAAATTATCAAGCGACATCGTTTTCAATAAGCGATTTTAATTTTACGAGCGGTTTAGTTTTGCTTAATGATAACTTATGGCACGAATTTACAATGAATAATGTTAATGATCCAAATTCTTTGCATGTGACTACCTCAACAAGCGAAACATCTCCAACCTTCATCAATTTAGCTAATCTTAATATTGATGAATATCTTTACGATAGTGAAAATAATGAATTAATCATTCCTAATGATGGTAACCTTGGGAATATTTTTGGTACTTTAGTGTACGCTCAATCGGAAAATTTGACACATTTAACTATTGGGATTAATGAAATTGGTGTTTTGACAATTTCTTGTTGGAACGATACTTCTCGCACGATTGTTTATGATATTTTTGATATCAATAAAACTATCATTTTAGCGCTGGAAGATTATATTCTTAGTGGTGAAATACCTACGAGTGACTTTGCTTTAAATCATTTTATCAGCTCTAATTTTGGTAACTTTTTACTTGGACCTAATTATACTTTAACTGCTCAAATTAATGAAACGACCTATGTTGCAGCTTTAAATGAAGACGGGTCTTATAGTGCCACCAGTGAAATCATTAATGAAACATCCTATCAAAATAGCGTCATCGCCACCGAAGATGCTTTGCATAAAATAAATCAAAATAGCGAGGTTTTGCTGGTGAATAATTCTAATCACTTAGGATATCTCTCTTACGAAAGAAATATTGGAGATTTGTGGGGAAATCCAGTTGAAAGTACCACAATTCAGCCATATTATATGGTAGAAGATACGTTCTTGGCCGCTAATGAAATTAGTGATGAACAATATCAAACCTTCTTAGATTTTGAACATATTTTAACCGATGTTTATACACTAAAAGAGAACGTCGATATTGCTAGTAACATTTACTATCGTGCATTTATGAATATATTGTTTAATGAAATTCAACTCATAGAAGATTTTTTAGAGACTTCCTATAACATTAATAATTTAAATATCATGACTAATTCACTCATTTCTCCACTGATGACAATTACCTTAAATTTAGGTCAATATATTATCAAAGAAACTGATGCTCAATACATCGAAAAGTCAATCACTTGTATTTATTCTCGCCTCGGTTCTTCTAGCGTAGACGTTGAAGGTCTTTTAGCTAACTAATTCGCATCAAAGCAATTCCTAAATATAGAAAAATATTGTCGATATGATCTAATGCACCCTCGATATATAAATTAGAATTTTCATTTGCAATTTCTTCTAACAAATTAGTTTTTATCCGCGTAATAAATTGTTTAACCGAAGGTCGCGAATTTATATATATTTCATATAGCTTTTGATAGAAACTAACGACATCGTATATTTCTTCATCTATCATCTCATATTTAAGCCCAACAAATTCTAAGCAAGTTAAAAACAAAGAATATTTATATTCTAATGGACAAGTTTCTTCATTATTGTGTTCATTAATAAACTTTCTTAAGCGTTGAATTCCTTCACCGTTTTCTTTAAAGATCATCGTTTCAAATTCGGTCGCAAATTTATCAAAGTTTTCGTTCTTTAAAAAGGTAAAAATATATCCACGATAATAACCCAATAATTTTTTTGTATCGTTATATCCGCGTTTTTTATTTTTTTGTATCGTTTCTTGTGAAAAATCAATCATCGAACCTAAGGATACTCGTGGGGCAATATATTTGACATTATGAAGCTTTGTTAAAAATTGATTTTTGGATTCGAGATTGAATAATTTTAAATCGACAGCATAGACCTCATCAGCTCCTAATAAGAAAGCGTAATGGATAGGGAAGTTGTTCTTAAAAAAGCCATCAACATATTTTTCACCATTAATTTCTTCGCTTGGAAAATAGGGGACGCAGGCGCTAGAAGCATGAAGATATAGTAGCATCATTTTTTTATCTAATTCATTAACGATTATTCTAACTTCTTCGTTATGCGTTACATTTGTCGTAATGATTCCTAATATTGTGTTACTTTCTTTCAATGCGTCTAAGTCCAAATGCTTTTTAATTAAATTTTTAAAAGGAGTGATATCCACTGACTTATTTTTTATAAATGTTTTAATAAATTTTGTTAAAGCTTTTGGATCCTGGAGATTATATTTTAGACTTGTGCGAAAATTAATACCATCAACCATTATTTTTTCTGGGGTTATTTCATCCCATAGATCTTCCATCTTTTGAATATTATTTGCGGCGATGAATGCTCCGTTAAGTGCACCAATCGAAGTGCCGGTCACAATATCAAATCTTATACCTTCTTCATAAAGCGCTAAAAAAGCGCCTAGTTCATACGAACCAAGCCCGCCTCCGCCTGCTAAAACTAAACCAATTTTCTTTTTCATTTTAAATACCTCGAATTCATTAACTTATTAAAGAAAATGGCTGCGCTCAAATTGATTTTGTTTTGTTTTCTTAAATCGGAGTTTTCTCTAAGAAATTTTTGGAATCTTTCTTTAGCGTTATCTTTCGTTAAACCAACGAGTACATCGTGCTGAAACTTTAAACCATATTCATAACCCAATTGATAGAGACGATTTAAATTTTTGTTTGAAAAGGAATAAGTTGAAATTGTGTTTTTGCATAATGTTGTCACATCGATGTCGATAATAGGGGTATTTCCTAAAATCATCTTTCTTGGTGGGAGATAATTCGGGTGACAGTGCAAAATAATAATCGCATCTAAATCATAATAATAAAACGGATAAACAGGAATATTATCAGTCGAGCCACCATCGAGATAAAAACGATGATATTCGCGGCGAAAAACCCCGTTAACAAAAGGAAATGTTAAAGTGATATTTAAAGCTTTCAATATATCTTCGCGAGGCGTTTTGTCGTTTAGATAAAAATAATGAGTAGACAGGGTATTTAGACAAGTGCCAGTGACATATAAAGGTATTTCTATTTTTCGACTGGGGTTAGAAATATCTTCTAATAAACGACTAACAACTTTATTACCTAAATTGATTTTAAGATTTTTGAAATCAAAAATATCGATTGTTCGCCATAGGAAATCTAAATAATCTAAAGAATTGTTGGCGACGCAAATAGCGTTAATAGCCCCAATCGAACTAGCGGTAATTAAGGCAATATCTTCCCGTTTAACAACTTCAAAAAATGCTTTTAAAAAACCAGCTTGGGCCGCACCTCGAGCAAAGCCACCAGAAATGCATAAGCCAATTTTCATTCGTTTACTCCCTTAGAACGCAATTTTAGATAGAAAATGATTGCTAAATTTATCATTGTAAATATTGCTGTCCCAAAAGAAATATAAATTAGGATTCGATTAACATTATTAAATCCTAAGTCAGGGAAGAACGCCATGATAAATAATGCTAGACCTGAAAATATCAAAATCAAAATATAAAAGACTGTTGCAAATATATTAAAAAACTTATGGATAAAAAAATGGAATGTTCCGGCTAATACTAAAAATATTATTAAGCAAGGATATAGATATCCAAAACAAAAGTGAAAAGATGAAATATTGATTATAGGTAATAAATCATTATTCCAACTCGGGAAAGAAAGCATCATAATAAAACCACTTAATATGACGAAAAAATAAGTCTTTAAAAAGTAAAAATTTCTTCTGCGTTCTTTAGGAAATAAAAGATCATTAATGATGAATATTAAACCATATATACATATGAAACTGTAAAACGATAAATGAAGATTCGTTGAATTATCAATCCCATAAATCAAAACGATGTCAGTAATTACAAAAATGATATAAAGATTAGTGAGAATTAAATCAACTAGAACACGTGGACTTATTTCAAACCAATTAACAAAAGAAATCGGTTTATCGTATTTACCTTTCGTGTCATAAGTTTCACCACAATAAGGACAAGAATTTTCGTTGCCACGAGTAATAAATCCACATTTTTTACAATACATATAATAAATCTTATGACATAATTTATTTATTTTCTATATTAAAAGAAAATCAATTTTCTTTATCAATGTAGCATTAATGATATAATAAGGCGATTAGTAGAGGTGTTATATGGAAATTAAATTAACAGATCAAGAAATTGCTAGACGCGATAAATTAGAAAAATATCGCGCCTTAGGTGTTGATCCTTTTGGAGAAAAGTTTGTTCGTAGTGATAACGCGAAATCATTACACGAAAAATGTGATAATTTGTCCGATGAGGAACTTAACGATAAAAACATTGTTGCAGCGATAGCTGGACGGATTATTTCTTTAAGAAAGATGGGGAAAGCGTCTTTTTTAACTATCAAAGATTTATCTGGTAAAATGCAAGGTTATGTGGCAATTGATGTTTTAGGCGAAGATGCATATTCAGTTTTCAAATTAGCGGATATTGGTGATATTGTTGGTTTAGAAGGCAAGGCTATGCGTACAAGAACTGGCGAATTAACGCTTAAAGTGACGAAATTTACTCATCTTAGTAAAGCACTTAAACCACTACCTGAAAAGTTTCATGGTTTGACTGATGTCGAGGAAAGATATCGTCATCGTTATGTAGATTTAATCATGAATGATTTTGCAATGGAGGTTGCAATTAAAAGAACAAAAATAATTAGAGTTTTGCAGCGATTTTTAGATAATAGAGGCTTTATGGAGGTTGAAACAAGCGTTCTTAATCCAATTGCTGGAGGCGCAAGCGCAAGACCATTTATTACTCATCATAACACTCTTGATAAGGACTTTTATTTAAGGATAGCTACCGAACTACCACTAAAAAAACTTATTGTTGGTGGTATTGAAAAAGTTTATGAAATTGGTCGCTTGTTTAGAAATGAAGGTATGGATACTAAACACAATCCAGAATTCACAACCGTTGAAGCTTATGAGGCTTATGCCGACTTAAAAGATATGGCGGCTTTATGTCAAGGCATTTTCCAACAAATCGCTAAAGAAGTAGTTGGGAGTTTAGAAGTGCCATACGGTGATAAAATCATCAATTTAGAAATACCTTTTCGATGGGTTTCGATGGTCGAACTAATTAAAGAAGAAACTGGTATCGATTTTTCAAAAGAAATGAGTTTTGAAGAAGCGGTTAAGCTCGCTAAAGATAATAATATCCCGTTAGAAAAGCATTGGAATTCCGTTGGATATATTATCAATGCTTTCTTTGAAGAAAAATGTGAAGCGAATTTGATTCAACCAACTTTCGTTCATACTTATCCGCTTGAAGTTACGCCTTTAGCAAAAAAATCTTCGCAGGATTCGCGCTTTACTGAAAGGTTCGAATTTTATATTAATGCAACAGAATTTGCAAACGCCTATAGTGAACTAAACGACCCTCTTGACCAAAGAGAACGATTTATCAAACAACTAGAAGCAAAAAATCGTGGTGACGATGAAGCTAATGATTTAGATACCGATTTCTTAAACGCCTTAGAATATGGCATGCCACCAACCGGAGGAATTGGCATTGGAATTGACCGTTTAGTAATGTTAATGACTAACCAACAATCAATTCGAGAAGTTTTGCTCTTTCCTTGCATGAAAGACGAAAAATAATCATTTATTCCCTTATAAAATAATCTAGCGGCCAAATTGGTCGCTTTTTTACTATTAAAAAGGTGTTGAAAGGAGGTGATAACCAACACAAAGCGATGGATGAATAAAAAATAATTCTTTACTTATAATTTCTTCAGTTTATAATTAACACGCTTATAGCAAAATAACTCTCTGCTAACTAAATTATAGTTAGCCAGATGTCCAAAGGGAGGTGTAAAAATGAAGAAATACGAGATCATGTATATCTTGAAGAGCGATTTATCTGAAGAAGATCGCAAAGCCGAAATTGAAAAATTGCACGGCATTCTCCAAGGTAAAGGTGCAAAAGTCCTCGAAGTAAAAGAATGGGGCTTAAGAGATTTTGCGTATGAAATTGATGGCATGAAAAAAGGCTATTATGTTGTCATCGATATTAACGCTGAAGTCGAAGCATTAAACGAGTTTGCTCGTTTAGCGAAAATTGATCGCAATGTCATCCGTCATTTAGTCACGGTTATCTAAAATTGGAGGACAATGAAATTGTTAAATCGCATTGTAATTGTTGGTCGACTTACTCGCGACCCCGAATTAAGAAGAACAAATAATGATGTTGCTGTAACATCGTTTACTGTTGCTGTCGATGATAAAATGAAAGGTCCTGACGGCAATCGTTCAACATCATTCATTAGTTGTGTCATTTTTAATCGCCAAGCTGAAAATGTGGCAAAGTATTGTCGCAAAGGTTCGCTTGTCGGGGTTGATGGTAGTGTTCGTCAACGCAATTATGAAAGACGCGACGGCTCTAGAGGAACTGCCTTTGAGGTAGTGGCAGATAATGTTACCTTCCTCGAACCTAAAGGAGACCGCGCAAGTTTAGAAGATAGTGGTTATGTCTCGGATGAAGATGTCGCAAAAGATGATTCACAAAATTTGGAATCAATTGATGTCGCTGAAGATGACTTACCATTTTAGAAAGGATTATTATGAAATTTAAAAAAGTTCGCCCGCATCGTAAGGCTTGCTATTTTACAAAAAATAAAATCACCCATATCGATTATAAAGATGTTGATTTATTAAAACGCTTTATTACTCCAAATGGTAAGATTGCTCCTCGCCACACAACGGGAACATGCGCGAAATATCAACGTCAATTAGCAAAAGCTATTAAGAACGCGCGCTATATGGCTTTATTACCTTACGTTCAGGATTAATTTAAATATTTAGTTAGACGAAAATCTCCGCAAATTGCGGGGATTTTTTTATAAATTTTTCACTAAATAAATCAAATCATAAGATTTTATTTATCTCTTTATATTTTCGACTTTCATTGATATAATCTTAAATGTCAATGAATAAACAATTACGTTCCCTGCGTTTACTTACATTTATCATCGCTATTATTGAAATAGCTGTTCTTACATTATTTCTTGTAGCGTATTTTTATAATTTTTTTAATTTAAGAGAAGTTCCTCATCTTTTGCTTTATGTGTTCGTTATTTTAGCAGTCATCATTGTCTTTAATTTGCTCGTTTTGTTAATTGCAATTATCCAATTCAATAAAATTAGACGCGTAAATGATTTAACCGCTGCTGATTTAATTGGAGCGGATATTCAAGAAGCTTATAATTTTGGGATGATTGGTTTAGTCGTAACTAGCGAAAGCGGTTTGGTTTTATGGACTAGTGAATTATTCAAAGATCGCCAAATTGATATTATCGATAATAATATTTTAGAATGGCAACCTGCTTTAAGAGACGCAAATGGCGAAAGTGTAGTTCGCATTGAAGTTAATTCCCGTAACTACGAAGTGAAATTTATCGCGGAAGCAGGATTATATATTTTTAAAGATATTACAGAATTTTATTCTCTTGATAAATATTCAAAAGACCACGCTTTGGTTATAGGTATAATTATGATTGATAATTATAGCGATATAAGTGGAGTGGCAGATGATTTTAATGATGTAATTTCTAAAGTGAGAAACGCAATCTTTGAATATGCGAAAGAATATCATGTGTTATTAAGAAGATATCGTAATGATGCTTATTTTGCCATCTGCGATTATCAAGCTTTAGAAAGCATGCAAGAAGATAAATTTTCTCTTTTAGAAAAAGTGCATAAAATTGGCGAGAAGGAAGAAACGCCACCAACCTTATCTATTGGTTTTGCTCATGAATTCCCTGATGCGAACAAGCTTAATGAAATGGCGACATCTGCTATCGATATTGCCATGAGCCGCGGCGGTGACCAAGTTGTCGTAAGTAAATATGGTGAAGAATTAGTGTTTTATGGCGGCAAAACTGAAGCGGTGGAAGCACGCAATAAAGTCAAAGTTCGCGTTTTAGCTGATTCGATTTTTTCTTTAATTAAAAATGCAAAAAATATCATTGTGATGGGTCATACTGAGACCGATATGGACGCTATTGGAGCTTGTTTAGGTATTGCTGCTATTTCTAAACACTTTGAAAAAGATTGTTGGGTTGTTTATGAGCCAAAATTGACCGAGAGAAAAACGCGAGGAGCGATGACGAGCGCTTTTACTCGCGATGAATTGAATAAATTAACCGTTACTCCTAACGAAGCTTTAGAAAAACTAAAAGCTAATACGCTATTAGTTGTTGTTGATGTCCACCGCCCGAGCATGACTTTAGCACCTAAATTACTAGAAAAGGCTAGCAAAGTACTTGTGATTGATCATCATCGCCGAGCGGAAGAATTTATTGAAAATCCCATTTTCTCTTATATTGAACCTAGTGCTTCTAGTAGTTGCGAACTCATCGCAGAGCTCGTTAGATATTCTGGAGCTAATCCGCGAGTGGTTATTCCTTCTTCTTATGCGACGATTATGCTCTCTGGTATCTTTTTGGATACGAATTTCTTTAAAGCTAAATCTTGTGGTATTCGCACCTTTGAAGCCTCAATGATTTTAAAAGAATATGGAGCAGATAATTCAACTGCTGATGATTATTTAAAAGATGAATTTGAAGAATATTCCTTAATAACTCACATCATTTCAACGATGAAAACCCCTTATTATGGCATCGTTTATTGTAAAGCTGACGAAGATGATTTAATTGAACAAGCAACAATTGCAAAAGTGGCAAATCAATGCTTACAAATGAAAGGTGTAAACGCTTGTTTTGTCATTGGCAATATTGGCGAAAAGAAAACAAAAATTTCTTGTCGTAGCGATGGAACAATCAACGTTCAACTTCTAGCTGAAAAGATGAAAGGTGATGGGGGAGGAGGACACTTTACTTCCTCGGCTGTTATCTTTACAAATTATTCAATTGATCGAGCGGAGACGCGCTTATTAGATGTTTTAAGTGAATATTTGAATGATGCAAGAAAAGTTACAAATTAAGTCGAATAGAAGGTGATGATATGAAAATTTTATTGTTAAAAGATATGAAGGGCTTAGGCAAAAGAGGAGAAATCAAAATTGTCAAAGACGGTTATGCCGAAAATTTATTAATTCCTCGCGGTATTGCTGTTAAGGTTACTGAGCGCTCTTTAGATGTCTTAAATAAACAAAACGAAGACGCGGAAAACGCCCGTTTAAAAGCTGAGGCGGAAGCTAAATTAATACAAAAGCAGTTAGAAAAAATAACTGTTGAATTTGAAGCTAATGTCGGGCGCGATGGTCAAATGTTTGGAACAATTTCTTATAAACAAATTGAAGAAAAACTCAAAACTGACCACGGCATTCAAATTGACAAAAGAAAAATAGTCGATCGTATACCTGTTGATCATATTGGTTATACTCGTTTGCCAATTGAATTATTTAAAGGTGTGGTGGGAACAATTAATGTTCATGTTAAGGAAAAGAAATAATTATGGCAATTAAACAACCACCTTTTAATAAAGAAGTCGAACAAGCCGTTTTGGGGGCAATTATCGTTTCATCGACGATGTTTGGCGAGAGCTTAGGCGAGATTGATGTTGAAGATTTTTTTGATAAGAAAAATAAAATTGTTTTCAATATAGTTATGGAATTGTTTGAGAAAAGAATTCCGATTGATGTTACTACGATTACTACTGAACTCATCAACAACAAACAGCTAGAAGAAGTTGGTGGGACCGATTATTTGTTAGAATTAAGTGATAAAGCTGTCACTTACACGCGTTTTGAAGATTATGTGACTATTTTAAAAAATACTTCTTCCTTGCGTAGCCTTTTGTTTGCGATGGATGGCATTATCAATGACTATAACTCCAAAAAAATTGAAGATATCAATAATTTTGTTATGAATAGCGAAACTAAAATAACTGATATTACTCGCAAAAGAAGAGTATCAGAATTTCGCCCCGCAAGTGAAGTAACACAAAAAGTAAAAAAAGAATTAGATGTTTTAAAAAAGAACGCTACCGAAGGTTCGAGTTCGTTAATTGGAGTTACTACTGGTTTTCCAGAATTGAATAAATATATCCATGGTTTTCAAAAAGGTACATATGTTGTTATCGCCGCGCGAACCGGGGTTGGTAAAACTGCCTTTGTGCTTAATTTAGCTTATAATGTTGCAACAAAAGGAAATGCTGCTGTAGCTTTATTTTCTTTAGAAATGAAATCGACGGAAGTAATGAAACGTTTATTAAGCGCGGAAAGCAATGTTCCTCACGATTCCTTAATTACTGGATTTATTAATGCTAGAGATCGCCTTTCAATTGACGAAGCTTGCCAAAAAATCGATAAAACTAAATTTTATTTTCACGAAGAACAAGGAATAAAGGTTTTAGATATTTTAGCAAAATGTCGTCAACTCAAAGCTCGTGACCCCGACTTATCTTTAGTTATCGTCGACCATGTTGGCTTAGTCCAATCGAGCAAAAACACCAAATCGCGTCAAGAAGAAATTCAAGATATTTCAATTAATTTAAAGCGTCTAGCAATGGAACTTAATGTTACTGTCATCGGGGTAGCGCAAGTTAACCGTGAAGTCGATAAAAATCCAAATAAAACACCCGAATTATCCAATCTGCGTGAATCCGGCTCATTAGAGCAAGACGCCGATATTGTCCTATTTTTATCGCGCGACGATTATTATGACAGCGCTTCAAAAACAAATAAAAAAGATAAATTTAATCAAAGCGTCATGGATACCGTTAAGAGTCAAAATCTTGAACGGGGCACTTCTTTAATGAATGTTAAAATTGCTAAAAACCGCAGTGGTCGCACCGGTTCAATTCAATTATTATTCCGACGCGACTACATGAAATTTGATACTCCTTCAAAAGAATTTATTGATTCTTATTTAGAGAACCAAAGAAAATTAGGTATTTCCGAAGAATAAAATGAATATCTATTGTTTAGCTAGTGGCTCAAAGGGTAATTCAACTTTAATAGAGCACCATGGTCATTATCTATTGATTGATATGGGTGTTTCTTTTTCTTATCTAAAAAAGTGTCTAGATTTTTTAAATGTCGAAGTAAATAATATTGATGCTTTGTTAATCACACATAATCATTCAGATCATATTTCTGGAGTTAAATATCTCCGCAATACCCCAATATTTTGCACGGAAGGTACTTATTCTTCTAATAGCGATATCACCTATATTCAACCTTATCAAAAATATCATATTATCGGTTTAGAAGTTCGTCCAGTTTCTCTTAGTCACGACGCAATTAATCCTGTTGGTTTTGTAATTAAATCATCAAAGGAAAAACTTGTTTATATTACTGACACTGGTATGTTGCCTTCTCGCACTTTAAGATATCTAAAGAACGCTAATTATTATGTTTTTGAGGCTAATCACAATCAAAAAATGCTTCACCAAACTCTTCGCCCGGCTGATGTGAAGCTGCGTATTTTATCTGATTTAGGACATCTTTCTAATGAGGATTCGGCAATGTATTTATCTACCCTCATCGGCGATAAAACAACCGATATTATTCTCGCGCATATTTCTAGTGAGGCTAATACCCCTGAACTCGCTATCAAAGCTTATCAAAAGATATTTAAAAAAGTTGGCCTTAAAATAACAAATTATCATTTACAAGTCGCCGAACAATTTGTAATTACATCAATCATTAATCAATAAGGCCAAAATGCTTCATTGATTTAGCCCAACCATCATCATCGATATCATCGGTGATGTAATCCGCTACCTCTTTAACTTCTTTTATAGCATTGCCCATTGCCACGGAGATGCCGGTAAATTGTAACATTTCAATATCATTAGGGTTATCGCCTAAACTCATTGCGTTTTCTGGCTTATAGCCATAGTATTGTAAAACCGCTAGAATCCCCTTGGCCTTATCGCTATCTTTTAGCATAATATCAACCGCATATTCATCCCAACGCGCAGACTTACAATTTTTTAAGTGTGGAAGAAAAAGCGACTCGTCTAATTCGTCACAAAAAGCAATCATTTGATAGACGACGCGATCATAGTGATCGGGATAAGAACGCGGCTGAGGAAAGCGCGTACCATATTTTTCGTGTGCACTGATAACATGATCGTCGACGTAATTAATATGACCCTCGTTTTCTTCGATTAATGTTAAACCGAACCTCAATCTTTTAGAAAACTTTATCAAAGCATCAACTACTTCACTAGGAATTGGATATTTATAGATAATCTTATCACCGATAATAGCGTTAGCACCATTCATCGTGATTAAGCCATCATATTCAATGATATCTAAAATGCCCGTTTTTCTAATTAAGTAGAAATTTCGTCCTGAACATAAAAATAATTTAATGCCTTTTTTTCTTAGTTCGTGAATTGCTTTAATCGCACTTTCAGGCACCCTTTTTGTTCGGTGGGAATAAAGGGTCATATCAATGTCGGTAAAGATAATTTTTATGTCGTGTTTTTTCATTTCTATTGCTATTTTAATCTAATTCGTTATATTTTTCATTGTGAAATATTTAGAATGGTCATCGTTAAAAAAAGAAATTAACCCTCTTTACCCTCTTTGCAATCAATTTGTTTACCCTGATGGCTCCTCTTTTTATGTTGAACCAATGTTTTATACTCAACTTAGTTATTTGGAAGAAATTTATCCCGATAAATATCCTTTGATTTTAAAAAAGATGGAAGAAGTTGTCTTAAAAAATAAAAAAGTTATTTTTACCCACGATTATGAATTACCTTATGTGAAAGTTGACGGTTATATTTATCAAGAAATTACAGATATTTTGAATCCGCTTCATATCTATGTTGAAGATAAATCGCGCGGATCGGATTATGGCGATTAATCGCTATAATTATCTTTTTTAGATAATTAAATTAACTTAAAAGATTGTATATTTATCGAATTTATTGCAAAATAAATAAGCAGGTTATTTATGCATACTTTAATTGTCTATAATGTTGCTAGAAAACATACCAGAGAATGGGAAAGGCAGATTAATGTTTTTATTCGCTCTTTTCGCCGCGTTGGCGTTACTTCTTATGCGATTAATAATAGCGAAGCTCTAGCTTATTGCCGTAAATTAAAAGATTATTTAGATTTTGTTTTTATGTGGGACAAGGATAATGAGCTAGCCGAGACAATTGAAAGAATGGGTGTTCCTACATTTAATAACAGCTATTCTTTGGGCGTATCTCGCGATCGCTTCTTGACACATCGCGTTTTGACTAGTTTACATTTGCCGACGACGAAAAAAATTAAAATTCCCTATTTAGCCGGGCAAAGTAATTTACCATATTTTGAACGCCTTAAAGAAGAAATTGAGATTAATAAAATGTCTTATCCTTTAGTCGTTAAAAATCGCCAAATCGGGATTAATGAGACATTTTATCTAGCGAAGAATGAAGCATTTTTAAAAAAGATTCTCAATGCTAAAACTAACGAAGAAATAATAGTTGAGGAATTCGTTCCTCTAAGCGAAGGAAAATTCTTTAAACTATTTGTTTTAGGCGGGAAATATATTTGTGGCGCTGAACGAGTTGTCGATGGCAATTTTATCATGCATCCAAATGTTAAATGTGCATTAAGAAAAACGCGTTTGATTACTCCAAGAATGCAAAAAATAGCAATTAAGGCCACTAAAGCCATCGAGGCTGATTTTGCTGCAATTGATATAGTTTTAGACGCTTATGGCAATCCTCTCGTTTTAGAAATTAATGCTGCGATGCGCACCAACTTATTAGAAGAGGTATGTGGTGTGCATATCGGTAAGAAAATTGCCCGTTATTGTAAAAACAATTATTTCATCCAGAAACGGCTTATCCGTCATAGAAGGTAATAAAAATGAATATAACTGTTATTGGTTTAGGTTATGTTGGTTTAGTTAACGCGGTTGTTTTAGCGTCCTATGATCACAAAGTAATTGGCTTAGATATCGATAAAAACAAAGTTTCTTTATTAAAAGAAGGCGTTGCGACTATTGAAGAACCCAACCTTCAAACTCTTTTGACAGAAGCCAAATTTAATTTGCGATTTACCACTAATGTCCGCGATGCGATTCGCCCAAATAATATCTTTTTAATTGCTGTTGGCACTCCTCCAAATGATCAAGACGGTTCACCAGACTTAACGGCTTTTTATCAAGTGTTAGATAGTATTGCAAGCGAAGCATCAAGAGATTCTTTTGTTATCATTCGTTCTACTGTTCCTATTGGCACGAATCGCAAAACTAAAATTTATTTAGAAAGTCGCTCGAAATATAAGTTCGAAATTATTTCGTTTCCAGAGTTTCTTTCGCAAGGAAGAGCCGTTTATGATATATTGAATCCTTCAAGAATTGTCGTCGGTGTTTCTTCGCCTGAGGCTGAAGGGGTCATCCGCGAATACTTAAGCGATTTTATTACTCGCAAGATTGACGTTATTTTAACTTCACCAGAAAATGCTGAACTTATCAAATATGCTTCGAATTCTTTTTTAGCGTTAAAAATATCTTTTATTAATTCAATGGCTCGTCTAGCGGAGAAAGTGGGAGCAAATATTGAGCAAGTGGCCTATGGAATGAGTAAAGACCCACGCATTGGTAGCGCTTTCTTAAAAGCCGGTTTAGGTTATGGTGGGGCATGTTTACCAAAAGATGCTCGCGCGCTTGAATATATTGGTGAAAAACAAAATTCGGAACTTTTGCTAATTAAGGCTATGACGCAAATAAATATGACTCAACCAGAGTTTTTTCTTGAAAAAATCTATCGTCGATATAAATCGTTGAATAATTTAACGATTGCTGTCTTAGGTGTTGGTTATAAAGGTGGCACGGAAGATATTCGTTCTTCGCCCGCCATTCCCGTTGTTCGCGCTTTATTAGATAAAAACGCAAACATTCAACTTTATGACCCTCTAGCAGAGGATAATTTTCATAAGGCTTTCTCGCGCTTTGGTAGGATAAAATATTGTGATTATGCCGTTGATGCCTTAAAAAAAGCCGATTTTGCGGTGATTTTAAACGATTCCAAAGAATTTAAACTTTTGACCAACGAAGATTTTATTAAGAATTTAAAAGAACCTGTCGTCTTCGATGGTCGCAATTTATATTCCCTTGATAAGATGAGTGGCGTTGAATACCATTCGATCGGTCGCAAAACGATTAATAAGTTAGTTAAATATTAATATGTCACAAATTGTTTTTAACAATATTTCTAAAATTTATGGCACCACTAAAACTAATATTGTCAAAGCCTTAGATGATGTTTCTTTTCAAATTGAAGAAGGCGAGTTTGTCATTATTTTAGGGGCTAGTGGAGCAGGTAAATCGACAATTTTGAATATCTTAGGAGGGATGGATAACGCTAGTGGGGGCGACTATTTTGTCAACGGCCAAAATATAACCAAGCTTTCTGAAAAAGCTTTAGGAAAATTTCGCCGAAATGAAATTGGTTTCGTTTTTCAATTTTATAATTTAATGCCTAATTTAACCGCTTTAGAAAATGTCACTTTAGCTTCTAGCGTAGCTCCTAAAGGATTAGATGCATTCGAAATATTTGAATCGGTTGGTTTATTGGGTCATGAAAAACAATTTCCCAGTCAACTTTCTGGTGGTGAACAACAAAGAGTTGCTATCGCTAGGGCAATTGTAAAAAATCCAACTCTCTTATTATGCGATGAGCCTACAGGTGCACTCGATAGTAAAACTGGTGCAATGATTATTAAATTATTAAAAGATATCTCCAACAAATACCATAAGACAGTTATTATCGTCACTCACAACTCTAAAATTGCTGAAGTAGGTAATCGGTTAATTAGAGTGCAAGATGGAAAAATAATTATAGATAAAACGATTGCCAATCCTAAAAGCGTTGAGGAGATTGAGTGGTAGAAAGTGCATAAAAGATCTCTCTATTCTTTACTAAGTGCTTCAAGGAGGCGAACGATTTTAAAAAGTCCTACGCAATTTATCGCCGTTATTTTTATTATGGCAATCGCCGTCACTTTATTTGTTGGTTTAGCTAGTAACGCTGATTGGTTATCGCAAAGAGTTGAAATGCTTTATGAAGGCTCAAATATGGCTTCGCTTTGGGTTAATGTTTTAAACGAAGAGGAAGGAGATAAAGCAGCAATTGAAAATATTGTTGCTAGAGAAGGAACTGTAGAGACGCGTTATTCTATTCAAGGAAAAGTAAATGGCAAAACAGCAACTGCCTTATTGATGGATGAATTGCCTTCTATCAACAAACCCTATCGCACTGACAATCAATCTAACGAGGATTTTTTCATTATCGATGAAAGAATTTTAGAATATTCTTTTGACGAAGATAATACTTGGCTTAATAGTGATGGTACTTATAAGGAACTTCCAGTTGAAATATCTTTTGCGATGTTTAGAGATATTTTGAATCAAACTAGTTTAAATGATTTATTGCCGCTAGTATTAAATGAAAATACTTTAAATCAAATTGAACCATTTTTAACCCCTGAGGTTGAAGAATTTCTCGCTTCTAAATCGACGATGTCATTGTTAGATATGTGCGTAAAAAAAGGCAAGAAAAATATTTTTGATAGCGCCTATTTAGAAGCTGATTTTTTAGTGACTGGAACGATGATGTCAGCAGAAAATGTCCAATCTGCCTCAATGAATGATTCATCATTTATTTTAGATACTTCTTACTTTCAACGCGTTTTAGTTTCCTTAGCAAAAGATAATTTTGCTATACCACCAATATCGACTTCGACAAGTGATGAAGATTTAATTTTTATCTTTTTGTTAAGGGCATTAGAAGATTACTCCACTTTAAACTTCGTTGATACAATTGCAACATATGTTGCAAGTGCTTTTTCTTTAAATCAATATATCATCAAACTAAACGATGAAACGCTTCTAACATCTATCAATAGTCAAATCGAAGATTATTTTAATAGTAAAGAAGACAACAATTTACTTTTGATTCAAACAAAAGACACTTTAATGAGCAATGTCACAATTGAAAATGATATTGTGCAAGCTAGACAACTCGCCTATGTTTTTCCGATTATCTTTTTTGTGGTGGCGATCCTTGTCGTTTTAACTACTTTAAGTCAATTGATTTTAAAAGATCGCACGAATATTGGCACATTAAAAGCAATAGGTGTTTCAAAAACCCAAATTATCTTGCATTATATTATTTTAGGTATCAGTATCGTTTTTATTGGCACCGCAATTGGGATTATTTTAGGGCCTTTTGTCATTCCCTTTATCATGAACCAAAAATATGCCATTTTGTATTCCTTGCCCGAACTCGGTTTTGTGATTGCTTTGCCCGAAACAATTATTATTACTATCATCATCTTAGCGTTAACTGCCTTAGTGACTTTTTTAATCGTTTATAAAGAGGTAAGTTTAAAGCCGGCAGATTCGATGCGACCTGCTTCTCCTAAATCCTTTAAACAAAGTTTAACAAAAGCAAAAAAGAGTGAAAAACCACTCAACCTCTCTTTTAAGATGGCATTTAGAAATATCGCTCTTAATATTCCGCGTTCTATTATGGTCATCATCGGTGTATTGGGTTGCACAGCTTTGCTTGTCTGTGGTTTTGGTATCGATGATACGTTAAATAATTGTATTCAACATGATTTAACTTCTTTTTATGATTCTGATACGATTGTTACTTATTCATCTACCACCTCTAAAAAAGAACAAATTTATAATATTAATGGCGTTAAATTAGTGGAAGAATATTCTTCGATTCCAATCACGCTTTTATTAGACGATCGTTCTTCTTCTACCATTGCAACAATCGTGCAAGATAATTCGTCTTTCTTTAAAATTGATGATAATTATCAAATTAAGGATAAAATTGTCATCACTAGAAAAGTTGCTAATGAACTAGATATTCAAGTCGGGGACACGATCCGTTTTTTAGCAGTCGGGAAAGAATATCAAGGAGAAGTGGGCTTTATCAATACCGCTTTTTATATGAACGGCATTTACCTAAATGCCTCTTACTCTAATTATAATGAACTTTTTAATTATTTAACTTTTGCCTGGGTCAATGTTGAAGACGAAAACAATGTTATAAACATCAACGAACAAATCAAAACTATCAGCGGAGTATCTAATGTTGCAACTAGACAAGAAACTATCGATAAAATAAATAGCTATGCTGAATCGATATCTCTAATGACGCTTGCGGTGAAGGTTTTTGCAATCTTGCTTGCCATTATCGTTTTATATAATCTAGCATTACTAAATTTCAAAGAACGACTAAGAAATATAGCAACCTTAAAGGTTTTAGGTTTTACGCGACTAGAAATAGGTGTTTCATTAGGGATGGAAATAATGTGTCTAACAACTTTAGGTATTGGCTTTGGAATGCTTTTAGGTAACCCATTAATGCGTTTTGTTTTATATGTGAATCAAACCCCGCTAGTGGATTATCTTTATGCGACTTATCCACAAACTTATTTAATTGCCTTTGCTATTACTTTCCTCACCGCTTTGCTAGTGACAATTTATTTAACAATAAAAACCCGCTCAGTGAAGATGGTCGAATCTTTAAAATCAATTGAATAGAAATTCCATCCAAAAAGTTGTTGATTATTTATTTTTGTGTTTTTTATCTTTTGGTTTTTCAGCTTTTTCTTTGACTTCTGCTTCAACAATTTGATCTTTTTTCGTATTTTTCTTTTGGGCTTCACGTTCTTTACGAGCCTTTTCACGCGCCTCATAGGCCGCGAGTTCTTTAGCGGTTGGTTGACCACTTCCTTGAGTATTTTCTGGTCGCAAATTCTTTGTAACTACCCACATTGAACGAACAGAAATAAATAGCGGGAAGAAAATATAACTCATCGAAGAAAGGATGAAACCTAAGACGATTGCTAAGATGCCTGGAGAGAAGGCACACCAATAAACAATCTTTTGCGTTTGCCAAAATGTTAATGTCTTATATACATTATTCCTTCCACGCGTAAAGATAAACAAGATGATACCTAAAAAGAAGACAATCGCGACATTAATAGCAAACATAATCAAAGTCATTTGCCATGTTGCGGTGTTGCGAATTTCAATATAACCAGTATTGAAAAAACCTTTTAAGTTATTATACACTCCGCGTTGATACGTTTGATATAAGGTACCAGAGGAATCTTTATCAACTAAATTACCGTTATCATATACTTCAATCAATGAGCGAAGATTAAATCCATCTTCAAACGCATTGTAATTACCTGAACTGCTTGAAATAGGAGACGGATTACCCAAACGGTATAAATAGACATTATATTGATATTTGCCAAAAATGATTGCCGAACATTGACGTGTTAAATCTAAAGAATTATTACGAATTTCTGTCCCGGGTAAATAATTAGCTAAAACATCTTCAACATAAGCATTATAATCAGCCCCACTAGATTCAGTATAATAAACATCTAAATCATTCGCGTTTTGGGAAGATACTAAGTGCACATATCGAATATCTCCAGCTTGTAGCCCTTCATTATAAACAGTGTTCCATTTATTTACATCGACCGATAGATATTTTGTATCTTCATCTTCACTAGCGATAATCATATCGATTTCGTTATCGTTAATTGATTCGATGAATCGAGTGGAAGCGATATCAAAACCATAGACATAACTTTGATTTAAAAAGTCGGAACCTGTCGCAGTAAGATAAGTAACCATCGTTGGAATAACCGCTAAAATGGTTGCAACTAAATAAAAAATTACAGCAAAATACCATGGCTTTTTCTTTGCCCCATCAATTGCTGCTTGATTAGAGATTAAACTCTTTAGAATTAATTTGAATGTTTTCATATTTTTACCGCCGTTAAGTTTATCTTATATTCATAATTTTTTCAATTATGAAGATAATTTTACTTGCTTATGAACTTTTAGCAATCAATTTATTGTTCATTTGAAAATAAAAAATTATTTTTAATTGTGTATCAATAATGACGCTTAAGTAAAATATTTACTTTTGTATTAAAAAAGACCGCAAAAATATATTTTTTGTTAATTAAGAGTTGCGAATAAATTCTAAAATTGATGAAAATAATTCCGCATTAATTTCAGTATATAAAGAGTGATTGATATTATTTATATATTGAACCTTCGTTTCATATGATTCATCATCTAAACTATTAAATTCACTATTAACTATTTGGCGATATTCGTTTGCCTCTTTGCTCAATAAGATGCCAGAATGCGTTGCATAGGGACCTTCAAGCAATATATATTCCACATTAGGACTAGTTATTAAGCTTTGATAGTAGGCGATAGAGTCTTTTTCATAATTAACAACTGTATCTTCTTTTCCCTGCACAATCATCGCTTTGCCTTTAATATTATTCAAAACATCATACATATTTAAATTTGAAAACTCACCAAATATCTGCTTGGAATAATTTCTTAAAAAGACACCGGTTAAATTTACTAAGGTATCGCCGACATATTTAGACGCAAAGCTTAACATAAAATCTTCATTATTATTAAAACCCGCTAATGAGATAGATGCTTTGATATCGTCGCATAGATAATTTACCCCAATCGCAGCATACGCTCCCATCGAGTGACCCATGACATAAAGATTATCGTAGTGATAAGTCTTTTTAATAAATTTAATAGCGTTTTCGGCATCAATAATTCTTTGAGGAAATCCAATCTGCGTTTTACCTTCACTAAAGTATGTTCCAGTTGGATCAAAAGAAAAGACATCATAACCTTGGTCATAAAAATATTTAATCCAGGGCAAATATGAATTCGCTCCTTCACTTAAACCTGGAATAAAAACGAGCAAATCATCACTTGAAGAATTTGGAAAGTAATAGGCATCTAATTTACCTTTGCTCGATTCAAAAGTAGTGACTTCGCGCGGGAACGATTCTTGGTCATATCGATCATAAGTTACTTTGCCAGCGACTAATTGATAGTCTGGCATAGGAGCTTTAGCAAAAACTTGATCTAAAACAATTTGCGGCGCGATAAAAAGTGAAATAACAAAACTTATTATTAAAAAAATGACTACACTAAGCGAAACACTTAGACCAATGATTAATTTTTTATTATATTTTTTTGAATTTTTTTCCATGCTTATAATTTATAACTCTTTCGCTAATCGTTTGCAATTTTTTAAATAAAATTCAATCATTTATCTTTCTTTTTGCTACAATATTTCTATGTCTAATTCGAAAAAACTAATTATTCGTATCCTTATTGCTATCATTCCTCTAATTACGTTGCTTTTGGTTTTTACCCCCTTTTTAAAAATGTATCTTAACGATGGCAATAAGGCATATATTTTTGGTTATCAAATTTTATTTGCTTTAACCTTTTATTATCTTGATGGCGGAATAACTTACGATATTGCTTTTAATTTTAATATCGTCTTCTTTATTTATTATCTATTGCTTATTTTATGCGCAGTAGCCTCGATTGTTTTAAATCGTAATAATCTCAATAAATATATTGCTTTAAGTTTATCTTTCGCGTTAGGAGTTATGTCTTTTTTGTTATCCTTAAGCGTCTCGTTTTTTACCCCAATGCTCGATTTTAGTAATGTATCGGTGGTGGCAGGACCTTATTTATCAGGAGTTTTATTATTAATTAACGGAAGTCTTATTTTAATGTATACACTTTTATACAAAGAAAAGGAGAAAAAATAAATGTACTATAAAAATATCGTTATTAGTTCAAGTGAAGTTGATGCTTCCTATCGCCTTAAATTATCTTCTTTATTTAAATTAACCCAAGATATTTCGGTAGAAGAAGTGGAACATCTGGGTTTAGGTAAAATATGTCGTGAAAAAGGGTACCTATGGATTATTACTCGCCTCGAACTCCAAATTAATCGCCTGCCTAATTATTTAGAAGAAGTCACATTAAAAACTTACCCGGGAAAAAACCGCTCTTATATTTATCCCCGTCATTATCTTTTCGTGGATAAAAACGGTGAAGTCTTAATTAAAATGATTGCTTTATGGTTTATTATCGATGCAACGAGTCGAAAACCAATCGTTTTAGATGAGAAAACATTTCCTTTATATAATGAATCTGTTGAAAATGAATTAGGATATCCAAAGAGAATTGTTTCGACACAAGCGGAAGTTTTAGAAGAAAGAAAAGTGCGTTCTACAGATATCGATTTAAATCAACATATGAATAATACAAGATATATTGATATGGTTTTCGATTTATTTTCAAACGAAGAATTAAAGAAGAAAAACTTCCGAAGGGTAATTGTCAATTATTCATCGGAATTATATGAAAATGACATTTTAACACTAAAAGGGTATAAAACTCCGCAGATTTATGTTGAGGGTTCTTCTAGTGGGAAAAGAGCATTTGAAATTTTAATCGAAGAATAATATAATGACTGCACTTGGGGTCGAAAAAGTTTCGACAGGGGTATTGATCTAAATAAATTGCAGCTGGGTGGTCACCATTATTAACCAACAAAAAATAACTGCCAATCGTAGTTATAGAAGTTCTTCCATGAACTTCAGTTACGCTGCTGCTTAATTGCAGTCGATATAGATTCCGAACTAGGTTCGGGCAGCGCGCATCTTAAGGTTTCATCTTCTCACGCTTAAGTAATGTGTCATACCAAGAAGATAGTTTAGGAAAGTTGATGAGTTAATTCTAAATGAAATTATGTTCATCTAGCTATTAATGAAAGTGTCGATACTAT